>JAOZUJ010000099.1 GCA_029938745.1 Candidatus Moraniibacteriota bacterium | reverse complement strand
TAGATGGACTCACAGCTGATAACTACATAGACACATCGTCTACAGCGCAAACAAAAGTTGGGGCATTATCAATAAATGACAACTTCACAGTAAATACTAATGATTTTTATGTGGATACCGCCAATGGTAGAGTTGGGATTGGAACAACAAGCGCAGATAGTTTAATGCACTTAACAGCAAATAGTCCAAAGATAACAATGGAAGACACATCACTAGGATATAGAAAGATGTATATAAAGGTAGATGATAATGGTACAGAAAATCACTTAGCTCTAGGGGCAAGAGTTGTTAATGATTCACTAGATAATGACATACTAAACATATCTGGATATGGTTCAGTTGGTATAGGTTTAGTACCAACAACAGCCCAAGATATGTTACAAGTAAATGGATCAATAAATATAGGAGATACAGCATATTCAAATGCAGGTTCAATAAGATACAATGGTTCAGATTTTGAAGGATATCATAATGGAAATTGGCGCTCACTCACAACAGGAACAGCTGCATGGGTACACAGTGGTACACAAGTATTTTCAGCAAGTGCACCAACATCATACACAGATCTTGATCTTAGTTCTGTAATAGGAGCAAATAGAATATTTGTAAAACTACGTGTACAAAACAATGGAGCGGCAGTAGAAGATTATAGATTTAGAACAAATGGAGAAACAAGTAATGCTGCAAATAATTCAGGAACAGGATCAGCACGCATTGACCCTAGTGAATTTGCATACATCACAGTAGAAACAGATGCTAGTGGAATCATTGAATGGCTCTCAACAAATAATAATTCATCGACAATTACGGTGGTAGGATACCTTACACCGGGAACAGGAACAGGTGGAATTCAAACAGCGCTTTGGGACACAGATACAGATACAGGTATACAAGTAGAAGAAACATCTGATGATGACACAATCAGATTTGATACAGCAGGTACAGAAAGGATGCAGTTAACATCAGCTGGACATCTTATTCCAACGGCAGATGATACATACAATTTAGGAAGTAGTACAAATAGATGGCAAGACCTCTACCTAGGACCGAGTTCACTTCATATTGGCACAAACGCAACAGATGAGGGGATAATCTCATATGACACAGCAACTGATATTTTTAATTTTGGAACTGACTCTACAACAAACGCAGATATTGCTTTTAATACGAATGATCTGTTCATTGATACTTCAACATCAAATATTGGATTGGGAACAGTAGTACCAGATGCACGACTTTCACTTACGGGGATAACAAATGAAGTTCTCACAGGAACAGTGTCTGTAACAGCAACATCGGATGCAGTAACAGGAACTGGTACAAGTTTTACAACGGAATTGCATGTAACAAGCACAATAAAAATTGCAAATGAAATTTTTATTGTAGCAACAATTACAGATGACACGCATCTTACACTAGATGCAACACATGCTGCAGGGGCAACAAATGTAACAGCATATATAGAGCCAGATCTTTTTGCTATCAACAGCGAAAGTGGAACATCACGATTTTCTATTGATAAAGATGCAAGAGCTATGTTAGGATCTGCAATGCAGTTAAATCAATCAAATGGAGATGTATCTGTTGGTGCAGATATTTATTTTGATGCACGGGGTCTCATGGCAGCAGAGAGTGATATGTGGTTTAATATTGATGCTGATAATGATACAACTAACGGCTTTGTCACATTTGCCACAAACACAAATACAAATAGTGCAACACGATTAATGACTATCTTGGAGAGTGGTAATGTTGGAATTGGAACGACAACTCCAACTGCAAAAACTGAGATAAGTGGATCGGGATATTTATTGCGACTTTCTGGAGCTGGAACAGCAAATTATAAAAGGTATTCTTTTTATCAAGATGGTGCGAGATTACGATTAATTAGAAATTTAGATGATGATGGTTTTGGTCAAGATCTTGTTACTTTTAATGGAAATGGTAATGTTGGAATTGGCACGACATCACCAGGTAATCTGTTAGATATTAATACTACAAATAATGCAAGTGGTATTTCTTTGGATGGAAGGGTTGCAGTAACTGGATATAGCGGAGATAGTTATTTAAGATTAAATAACAGCAGTCAATGGACAAATGGTGTATATACGCCAGGAAAATTGAGAGCAGATGGTGGATTATATGTTAGTGATGATGAATACTTTTATCGTGGCGCAGAGGACCAAATAAGAACAAGTGATGATCTTTATTTTTCCCTCAGCCAAATAATAATGGATAACAATGTGGGTACTCAAGCTGATATATTGTTTCAAAATGCGGGAACAATAGCTGCTACGGCGACATTATATCTCAATGCGGATTCTGATAACAATGATTCAGCTGGTTTTGTATTTCAACACAATGGTCAGACAAGTACAGCGCCAAATTTAGCCACTTTATCATATCTTGGAAATTTCTGGATTGCGGGGAATTATTCAAATAGCTCAGATCGAAATTTAAAAGAAAGCATTATGCCAACAAATTATGGATTAGATGCCATCATGCAGCTTGATCCTATAAAATTTGATTATATTGATGGATCAAGAGAAAATTTAGGTTTTGTCGCACAAGAGGTGCAACCAATTATTCCTGAAATTATAAGTGTGGACGATGAGGGCATGTTAGGACTAAAGATGAACATGTTTACTCCGGTTATAGTTAATGCAATCCAAGAGCAGCAAGAATTCATCACCACAAATACAAACGACTTAACACTAAAAGCAAATGCAAATTCTGTACAAGAATTACACGCTCTTGTAGATAGTAAATTTATATTAACATCTGAAATCTTGAATCAAGCTCAAGATGACATGTTAGTAAATGAAAATGATATTTTAGCATTGCAATCAGAAGCAAATAGACTTTCAAATATTACAGAGGATATAGATGATAGACTTGATGTACTTGAAGTCGGACTGGATGTTGTTGCACACATTGATGAACGGATTCTCACGATTGATCCAGATGAGCTCCTCTTTACTGACTTAGATTCAGAGGGTAACACAACACTTACGCTTGATGGTATTATGACTGTAAAAACTCTCAAAGCTGAAAATATTGAGACAAACACACTTACAATTAATGATGATATTATGGAGGAGGATACAGATGGGGAGGCAGTGAATGCATCATCAATTGGTTCTGCAACAATTTTGGAAGGGAAAAAGGAAATAATTATTAACACAACAGCGGTAACAAATAGCAATCGTGTGTTTGTAACGGCAATGTCAACCACAGAATACATGCAAGAAATTACGTCAGAGAGTGGTGATGTTATTATTGTGCCAGCAGATGTTGTCCCATATGTTAGTGAAATAGAAG
>JAOZUJ010000030.1 GCA_029938745.1 Candidatus Moraniibacteriota bacterium | reverse complement strand
CAGCATTTAATCAAGACATCGGTAATTGGGATACTGTCAATGTTGACAACATGGAGGGGATGTTTAGTGGTGCAACATCATTTAATCAAGACATCGGTAATTGGGAAACTGGACAAATTGATGATATGGGGGAGATGTTTAGGAATGCGATATCATTTGATCAAGACTTAAGTAGTTGGAATGTTGAAATGGTAGGGTATATGGCACAAATGTTTGAGGGTGTGACGCTGTCTACTGCAAATTATGATGCATTGCTTATTGGTTGGAGTAATCAAAGTTTAGAAGATGATGTGAATTTTGACGGAGGAAATAGTGTTTATTGTGCTGCAAACGCTGAACGTGCAAGTATGATAGGAGATTGGGGTTGGTCAATTGAGGATGGAGGTCAGTGTGCACCGGCGACTGCACCAGATTTACATATATCAAGTGATAGTGGCGTGTCAGACACAGACAATATAACAAATGATAATACGCCACCGGTAACAGTTCAGTGTGTTGTAGGTAAGGATGTTAAGTTGTATGTAGATGAGGAATATCAAACATATACTGAGTGCGCTGGTGATGAAGATGTAATAATAGGCATAACAGAAGAAATGTCAGACGGAGATTATGATATTGCATATACGTGGTACGATAATGAATCGGAGGATGAAACAAATTATTCTCCAACATTGGAAGTGACGATTGATACAGAAAATCCAATATACGCAGAAGCAACGCCAATTACAACACCAACAAGTGATAATACACCAGATATAGAATTAAATTTTTCAGAAGATATCGATAATTTTACAAGTAGTGTGGGATGTATGTTATCACGTAATTCAGATATTCCAACAGGCGATTATACATTTACTGTATCGGTAGATGGACTAGGTACATCATTAGTTGATGGGGAATATAACGATGGGCTACCAGTGTGTTATATTTTTGATGTTGTGGATGTTGCAGGAAACACTAATGATATGCAACTTGATTTTTCACAATTTACTATAGATACAACGTTACCAATTTTAACAGAGGTAACACCAGTACCAAATCCAACAAATGACACAACACCAGATTATACATTTAATACAAATAAGGCAGGAAAAATCACGTATGAAGGTGATTGTTCAAGTGCAACAGTGGATGCAACAGTCGGAGATAATACAATTACATTTATTGAATTGTCAGAAGGGACACATGATAATTGTAAAATTACTGTTACAGCACCAGTAAATACCAAATCCACACTGACAGTAAAAACATTTGAAATAAAAACAGAAGTAAAAGATACTCCTACAATTGTGCCTGCTAATGTTGTGCTTGAGCTAGATGAATCATCAGCAGAGTATAAGAGAAATAAGAAAAAGTATAAAAACACAAAATCAAAACAAGCGTATAACCAAATTAATTGGTGGAAGAAAAAGGGCACAATAGAAGAAAAAGCACAATATGAAGAGTATAAGAATATTTTTAAGAAGTATGAAGGACTTTCAAAGTCTGAACGCAAAAAAATACTTACGCCAGCAGAATATGAAAAATATAAAATGTATAGAGCATATAAAGGATATAAGGAATACAAGAAATTAAGAATGCAAGAAAAGGGAAAATAATATTTACTTTGACAAATGTGTTGCAGACAGAAAATAACATCATTTAGTGAAATATAGAGTTTGTCCAAATTTAAAAACAGCCTCAGTTGAGGCTGTTTTTGATAATTGAGAAAGTATTGATTTTTTTGTTAAATGTGGTTATAATTCTCTTGTTACGAAATTGGAGATTGTCGAAGGTGGGATTGTTCATTACAAAAAGGAGATCACATATGAAAGGGGGAGTTGTGACATGGCCAAATGCAATTACAATAACACGAGGATTTTGTGGAATAGCTGGGATTTATATTGCTTTGCATCCCGGATTGTTTTTTTGGGGAGCATTGATATTTTTTTCACTTGGAATGTGCCCAGACGCATTAGATGGATGGGTCGCAAGGCGATTTAAACAAGGTTCACGTATCGGAGAATTTTTAGATCCATTTGTGGATAAAATTTTGTTTTATAGCGGGATGTTCGTGCATTTCATGCACGATGTATGGATGCCAGCACTGATTATTTTATTGATTTGTGATGTGCTGTCAACTATTTTACATTTTACAAAATCTGGTGGTGCAGTGAGGGCAGGTAAATATAAATTTATATTGCAATGTGTTGCTTTGGTATTATTTTTTCTTGGTCACATTGTTGGTGAGGGTTTTCTGATATTTGCAAATATGATATTACTCATAGCGACTATATGTGCTGTACAATCGTTGGTGCAACGACTCAAGGCATAATAAATATGTCAGAAGTGTCTTATATAATATGAGACACTTCTTTTTTTATTTGTGATTTTGTAATATAATGAATAATATAAGTGAATAGAATAAGATTATGAAAATTATTACATGGAATGTGAATGGACTTCGTGCAGTAGAGAGGAAAAATGAGATTCAGTCTTTGATTGAAAATCAAGAACCTGATATTTTATTGTTGCAAGAGATTAAAGGAAAAAAAGAACAGTTCAGTAAATATCTCACAGACAATGCACAGTATAGACAATTTTATCACAGTGCCGAAAAACCTGGTTATGCAGGTACGGGTATTTGGGTGCGACATGATTTTTTGAAAAATACAAGAAGAATAAAATTTAATATGCATGTTCCTCATATGCAGAGTGATCAGGGAAATGAAATGTATGCAGACTATATGTATGCTGAAGATAAGCAATATGATTTTGTAACGGATGTAGATGAAGGTCGTGTTTCTCATTTATCATTTGTACATGCTGGAACAACATATGATTTTGCATCAATCTACTTTCCTAATGGAGGAAAGAGCAAGCAAGCATGGAAGGATAAACTGGTGTTTTTTGATAGAGTATTGGAATATATGAATGCGCTGCGAAAATGTGGTCATGAGGTAATTGTTGGTGGGGATATGAATGTTGCACATACAGAAATTGACATTGCGCGACCAAAGGAGAATGATGGTAAAATTGGTTTTCATCCAGATGAACGTGCATGGGTGGATCGAGTCATGGCAAATGATTGGGTAGACGTGTGGCGTGCAAAAAATCCAAAAGTAGTAGATATGTATTCTTGGTGGGATATGAAAACAAGAGCGCGTGATCGAAATGTGGGGTGGCGGATTGATTATTTTTTTATAGACAAACACTCGTTAGAAAAAATAGAAATAGCAGAATATCTCAATGAACAAATGGGCTCTGATCATTGTCCACTGATGATGCAGACAAAATAAAGTGCTTTATTTATTAAAAATAAAAATAAAATGAAACATAAAATTATTCCAGTTGCAATTGGGACTTCAACAATCATTCTTTGTGCTTTATTGGCTGGTGCATTCATTTATTTGAGCACAAGTGCCTTTGAAGATGAAGCATCAATACCAGGACAAACAGTGCATATACCACGCAATAAATATACACAGTGGTTTCAAAAAGATGATTCAGCTCCATATGCGGATATTGTTTTTCAATACGATCAAAAGCAAGTTGATAAAATGACTGTGAATAATTATGACATGTCGATGATACAAGCAGAGGGGAAAATAACAGTCAAGGAAATAAATGTTCTAAAGGACTGTTATCAAGATAGTGATTGTAAAAATAAAGAAGTTTCACAGCAAGTTAATAATATAATCAATAGTTATACCCATAGTATTGTCAAAGATGATATGGTGATTGTGTATGGTCTAATGCCAAATAATTTTACACAAGATTCCAGACACATTGATAGTCATATATTTATAATTGGTGATGCTGTGTTTGCAGACATTGTTAATCCAGTTTCACTTAAGATGAATAAAAAATATACAAACATCATTGAAGATGGGACGACAAGTGTGACAGAATTGGAAGATGAATTGTGGGCAGAAATTCTTGCGGCACAGACGCCAGAAATGTTAGCAGACTTAAAATTATTAAAAAAATCTGCACAATCAATTAAATTGGTTCCACGCGAAGAATAAATAATAAGTTTGGCAGAAATTATGGCAAAGAAAAAACGTGTGCGACATCATGTAAATCCACTCGCAGATCAAACAGAGCACAATTTTGATGGATTTGATAATGATAATCCAATTATTGTTGATATTGGAGCTGATAGAGGTGAATTCACGGAGCAATTATTGGAAAAATTTGGTGATAAAAGAAATTTTATTGTTTGTGAGATTCGTAAGCCACTTGCACAAAAATTACAAAAGAAATTTGAAGATGCTGATAATGTTGTTGTTTTTGATGGGGATATTGTACGGAATTTTGAAAATATTATTAGGCCATCAGTTGAGAGAAGCATTATAATTGAAGAAATATACATTAATTTTCCAGATCCATGGTTCAAAGAACGACACAAAAAACGGCGAGTTGTAAATGAAAAATTTTTGAAGGAGATACAAAAATGGATGCAAATAGAGACAATGTGGATTTTTCAAACAGATCAAAAACCACTTTTTGATGAAACGGTAGAAATGTTACAAAATATCAATGATGTGGAAATAGAATTTTTTGATGTGTCGCCACATAATGCAACAACAAAGTGGGAAAATGCAAAAGTTACAGCTGGAAATAAAATTTATCGTTTATCATTTCACTTTTTATAATAATATGCGCAATCCTTTTTTTATAGCATTTTTGATTATAAGTGCGTTCACGTTATTTTTTTGGTATTTGGTAGCATCTTCATTTTTTGATGTATCTCTTGCAAAACAAAAGACATTTGTAACAGATAAATGTACGCTTTTCCCAGATGGTTTGTGGCAAGAGTGTTGCATAGAACACGATAAGGCATATTGGCAAGGTGGAACAGCAAAAAATCGTCGCACAGCGGATCAAGAATTTCGTCATTGTGTAGATAATGCTAGTAATAAAGGACTTTCTTTTGTGATGTATGGCGCTGTACGTATAGGTGCATCTCCATATATTGTTGTACCGTGGCGATGGGGCTATGGCTGGGAGTTTGGGAGAGGTTATAGATAATGTTTTTAGTCTTGACTAATGACATATAACATGGTAATGTTGTATGTTCTGGCTAGATACGTTTTCCAATATATAAACTTATTTGAGGAGATAGTAGAATGAAAAAAATGTTGATGTTAACGGGATTACTGTTCTTTTTGTGTATATCAATCGCACAGGCAGCCGACTATGTTGTGCAACAAGATGATGTGATTGGTACTGTTGCACAGGACACTGGATGCACTATTGAGCAACTAGCGTTGCTTAATGACATCATAGCACCAAATTACATTATTCGTGCTGGTGAGGTGTTGCAATATGTTGACGCTGGTGACATTCGTGGTGCACGACAGTGGATCGAGGATCGTCTGAGTGTAGTGTCCATGCGCGATAATGAGCGCGATGCCTTTGAAAAGATGTTGCGAGATATTGACGCAAGAGAAATTTCATATGGGTCTAAGTACAGCACAGATGCGTCTGAGGTCCTTGTGCTTGCAGAAGCGCATCGAGCACGAAAATAGCAGTTAGGACAATCTGCTTGTAGATATTTCTACAAGCAGATTTTTCACAAAAAGTTGTCGATAGCAAAAATATATAGTATTCTTTATTACATTAGTTATACGTAAATACAATGGAAATTACAAGTGCACAATTTATTCGAGGCGTTGTTGGGTCGCATAATTTAATCGCGGATGATATACCGCAGGTGTCTTTTATTGGACGGTCAAATGTTGGTAAATCAAGTGTAATCAACGCGCTTGTAGGACAAAAAAAATTAGTGCGTTCATCATCTACACCTGGCAAAACACAAGAAATAAACTTTTTTTTAATTAATGAAAATATATATTTTGTAGATCTACCAGGATATGGATATGCAAAGCTTGGTAAAAAATATCGTGAAAAATTGCGACGATTGATACTGTGGTATTTCATTTCTGGTGAGGCGCCAGTAACGAAAGTTGTATTGATTGTGGATGCAAAAGCTGGGTTGCGAGATTTTGATCGTGAGATGATTGCAATTTTAAATGAATATCAACATCCGTTTGTGATTGTTGCAAATAAGACTGATAAGTTAAATCAAAAAAAATTATACAAATCAACAAAAGACATGACAGAAGAAATTGGTGATTTTGTAAAAATATTCCCTTTTAGTGCAAAAACTGGAAAGGGAAAAGAAAAATTAACAAATGACATTTTGTCGGTTATTACTGAAGAATAGAGAGAGTGAATTTTATAAAATCTACCGTACCTTTAAAGGTACGGTAGATTTTATTTTTGTTGAGTATATTTTGGTAGTGATAATCCTAAAATGAAAAATAAGAAGAGCAATCCAAAGTGTGATGTCCATGGCCAATGATCAAAAAATGCAATAAGTAGTATGGAGATGGTTGTGATGAAGAATGTATAATTGGCGATTGTTACATTTTTTCTTTGTGTGTATATCTGATGAAATACAAATATAAAAAATATGATAAACAAGATCAATCCAATGATGCCTATTTCTGCGAGAATTAGTATATAAATATTATGTACTGGTTGGTAATGCCATATAGGCTGTTCATGATTATTGATATAAAGAACAGTGTTTGTGTAGTTGCTGAGTCCAGCGCCCAAGATTGGTTTTTTTTCAATAATCTGTGTCGCATGTTGTATGTACAAATGTCTGTCACTTATTGAATTGTGTGAATATGTTGTATCATGTGTGACGCGTGAAAATAGTACATGGTGCAATGTGCCAAAAAGCAAAAGGGTAGTTGTTATGATGAGTAAGCCTGGTGCTAATAATTTGCGTGTATTGTAGTGGTGTGATGTGAAAATAAAAATGATTAATACAATGATGCTAATGATGGCTGTAATCCATGTGATACGTGAAAATGTCAGTACGATAGAAGTAGTTGTTAGAGCAATACTTGCGAGTAGAAAAATGTGCGTGATGGTAGAAGATTTTTTTGTGGTGATATACAAATATAGGCTGAGTAATAATCCACAGAGCAAGAGTCCGCCAAATATATTTGGGTGAGGCATTGCACCATATATACGAAGCCAACGTTCATCAGCTGTATTTATAATAGCTGTGCCACCACGCCATATATCGTGGTGTGATATGCCGAGTAATTTTTGAGCAAAAGTGTTTTGTGTTACGAATTGATAGAGACCGAGTGTGCTTTGTATAAATATGCTAGTAATAAAGATAAAACTAAGCGTACGTATTTTTATCGGTATGATCTGTACGAGAAAAAAGAGGTTGAACGCAAAAAATAGTTTAAATAAAAAATATAATGCGAGCGTTTTGTCATCGGCTAATAGCGCTGATATAAGTCCCCATAGAAAAAAAAGAAGTGCGGATATAACAAGTTTTTTATTTTGAGTGAAATATGAAAGAATGCGGTCTTTGTATAAATAAATACTTAAAATAATTAGCGTAACAAGTAGTAAATCTGATAAATAAATACCAATGGTGCCATATTGCCACTTTTCATTATCAAAAAAAACTTCACGAACAATCCAAATTGTTTGCCATGGTAAAAGAAATACAAATCCATAAAAAAAATATTTATGAATTATGTTGAGATAAGAATGTACATTATCAGATGTATTTTTCATAGTACTATTGTAGCACTATTTTTTATAGTTAAATGTTTGTGCTACGCAGATTAGTAAACAATCACGGGTGTGCCTATTTCTGCCCAATTATATAATGTTGCAGCTGGTCCTACACCGAGTCGCATACAGCCGTGTGAGACTGGGATGCCGAGATGGTTTTGACCCTCTTTATACCCACCAGGCCATTCTGGAAGTTCGTGGATACCATATTTACCGCTAGGTGTAATTGCCATCCAATATGGCATATAGAGGCCGTACTGTTGTGACCATGGACGTGGGTGTTTATTATAAATTTGATGATTGCCTTTTGGGGTGGGCATGCCAGGTTTGCCAGATGAAATAAGAAAGGTTCCCTTATTGGTGCCATTTTCAAAGAGCGTCATAATCTGTGAGCTTAGATTTACATCAACATATTTTCCTGTCTCAATTTTTGCTTGAGTGAATTGTTTAGCCTCTACAAGTCTATCTTCTAATTTTTCTGACCATGTTTTTGGTTTTGGTGGCAATGTTGTAAAAGTGGTTGTATGAATTGGTGCGTAAGAAGAGTCTTCTGTGTCAGTAACTTTTGCATTAAGTGTTAATGTGTATGTTGTATCTGCTTTGAGAGGTTCTTGTGGTAATAGATCAAACTGTGTTTTACGGTCATTATTTTGATATGTAATTGGAACTGGCGGATCAAGGATGAAATCAATATAAAAGCCTTCCGTTGATTTATCAAATTGTATAGTGATAGGGTCTTCAATATCAAGTTGTACATCTTGTGCACCAGAGTGGGGCACCATATCGATGACGCGTGGATATGTTGTTGTTGTAAAATTAAATGTTGCGCTTTGAATTTGTTTATAATTTTTTGCACGACCCTCAGGTAGTTTGACTGTGTATTTTGTATCAACATTCCATCCATTTGTTGGAACAAGTGTAATTTGAGTATGTGCATCATTAATCACGGCTTTCATCGGAGTCCGTGGTGTGAGCTCAATATGTTTTTTATAATATTTTTTGTCAATTGGTGATTCAAATGTAATTGTAAATGATTCTGTTGGTAAAATAATTTCACCATCTTTGTATGACTGAGGTAGGGATGTAAAGGATGGAGAGAATGCGTAAATATATGCACCCATCAATAAAGTTGGCATCAGAAGAACAAGGAAGAAGAGTATTTTTTTTATTTTTGACATAATTTGTATTAATATTATTCTCGTGCAAGCACAAGGCAAAACACATTTTTTGCACCGCCAGCTTTTAGTGTGCGAGCACATTCATCAAGAGTTGCACCAGTTGTTATAACATCGTCAATGAGAAGAATATTTTTCCCATGGACGTGCATTGCATTTTGTACGATAAAAGCATTTGTGAGATTTTCTTGGCGCTTTGTTTTATTTTTCATTTTTACTTGTGGTACAGTATAGCGTACACGTAATAGTATATCAGTAAGTAGTGGAATTTGTAAGTCCAGAGACTGAGCTAATTGTTCAGCTTGATTAAATCCTCGCCAGCGCTGTCTGCGTTTATGCAGTGGTACGGGGATGATAATATCAGGAGAAGGGAGTGTGGAGTTTTGTAATGCTTGTGCAAGTAAAAGTGCAAGTGGCTCTGATAGATCACTGACAAAGCGATATTTATAAAAATGAATTGCCTTTTTGAGTAAAGTGTCATTGTAATAGGAGGCAACAAATATACCATCAAATGTATCATGTGACGTGTTGATAGTGCATGTAGGACACACCTCACCATTGTTTGTCATATTCTTTTTACATATAGGACAATGTTGTTGTGTGAGGAGTGGGAGTGTCGTGTGGCATCTGTCACAAATCCACTGATCAAATGCACCACAGCCAAGACAGTGAATTGGAAAAAGACCATCAAGAATCGCAGTTTTGAATTGTGTAAAAATAGAGTTTGATTTATGAGAGTGTAATTGTGTTTTTGACATAACCAATTTTGAGTGCTGAAATATCTGGATGTGTGACAATGTGGTGTGCAATTTTACCCTCGATATTTTTTTGAATAAATTGACGTACGCTACGAGCACCTTCTTCTTTGCTTGCAGCAGTTTTTGCAATGTGTGACAGAAGTGGTTGTGTAAATGTAAGTGTGATTTTTTTAGATTGTAAGCGGTTCTTGAGTTTTGTTAATTCGATACGTGCAATTTTGTGAAGATCTTTTTGGGAGAGTTGATTAAAAACGATGATGTGGTCAAGGCGAGAGAGAAGTTCTGGTGACAGAGTTTCCTTTGTGATTGTTTGAATTTTTTGTGCATATTCTTTAGCACTAAGTGTTTTGTTATCAAAGCCAAGTTTTTTGATGTTACAAATTTCCGTACTGCCAATGTTTGACGTGAGAATAATAATCGTATTTTTGAAATTGATTTTGCGACCACTTGCATCAGTGAGTGTGCCGTCTTCAAGTATTTGCAACAAAATATTAAATACATCTGGATGTGCTTTTTCAATTTCATCAAAGAGGACTATGCTATGTGGTGTGCGACGAACTTTTTCCGTGAGAGTGCCACCCTCACCATAACCCACATAACCAGCTGGTGCACCGAGTAATTTTGACGTGTGATGTCGTTCCATCATTTCGCTCATATCAACACGAATCAAAGCATTTGGATTATCATAGAGCTCACGAGCGAGAACTTGTGCTGTGAGTGTTTTACCTGTACCAGTAGTACCCAAAAAAAGAAATGATCCATTAGGTCTCTGTTCATTGGAAATGCCACTCGTGCTACGTACAAGCGTGTCGGCAATCGTTGTAAGTGCTTCATCCTGTCCAATAATATGTTTAGAAAGTTTTTTGGTTGTCTGTGTTAGTGTTTGATTGGCTGTTTGCAGAACTTTTTCTTTCGGGATGCCAGTGTGTAGAGCAATTGTTTGTGCGATATCTTCTCGTGTCATTGTAAATTTATTTTGTTTTATTTCTTTTTTAAGTTGTTTTTTTTCTGTTTTGATTTCAGATTTTAGGGCATCCTCAGCGATTTTAAATTGGGATGCTTCTTTATATTGTTCACTATGCACAAGCACTGTTTTTTCTGCAATTAATTCTTTGAGGTCGCTTTCTAAAGATATGATCTGCTTACGTCTATCATTTTTTTGTTGACTGCCACAGAGACGCGCTGCTGTTTCATCGAGTACATCTAGTGCCTTGTCTGGAAAAAATTGTTCTGGTAAATATCGATTGCTAAATTCTATCGTTGCATCAAGAGCCTCTTTTGTAATGATGATATTGTGATGTGTCTCAAATGACTTTTTCACGCCATCAAGAATCTTACGAGCATCTTGTGCAGTTGGCTCCTCAAGAATGATCTTTTGAAAACGTCGTTCAAGCGCAGGATCTTTCTCAATATGCTTTTTGTATTCCCCAAGTGTTGTTGCACCAATAATGCGCACATTACCACGTGCAAGCGCAGGTTTTAAAATATTTGCTGCATCGAGGCTACCACCAATGTTTCCGGTGCCAATAATAGTATGAATTTCGTCAATAAAAAGAATAATATCTGGATTTTCTCCGGCTTCTGTGATGATGTTTTTGAGACGTTGTTCAAATTCACCGCGAAAACTTGTGCCAGCAACCAAGAGTGTAAGGTCAAGTGTGACAATTTCTTTACCATAAAGATAATGTGGTGCGTCTGGGCTTTTGGCAAGATGTGCAATATGTTCAATGATGGCAGTCTTACCAATGCCAGGTTCACCGATGATCATGGGGTTGTTCTTATTTTTACGACCAAGAATTGTCGTGATACGTGTGATATCACTAGTGCGCCCAATAAATGGTTCTGGCTCTCGCTCAGAGATATATGTACAAAATTGATTAATGGCAGAATCAGCGATCATATCATTATTACCACCATTCATCAGTGCGGAAAGATTCTCGATACCAAAAAGGCCATGATTTTGTGGAATTGCATGAGGATCTTGTGGAAAAGTATCTTTTTTCTTTGGCTTTGCTTCAGCAAGGATCATTTGCACAGGTTCACTATCTGTATTGAGTAGGGCATATACGAGATGCTCTGTGCCAACGTAGTTGTAACCAAATTCAGCAGCAAGCGCATGTGCATTTGTAATGATCTTTTTGACTTCTCCTGATAATTTCATTTTTGATAAAGTTTTTTTGTCAGTAATTTTTTTCTCAAATATTTTCTTTTCAAAAATTGGTTTTGAAAGTCCAATGTTCGTGAGTACTGTTGCACCGACACTACCACGTTCCAAAAAAACACCATACATCAAATGTTGTGGTTGCACCTCATGTGCGTTATTTGCACTTGCGACTTTTTCTGCATGCATGAGACTTTTGCGTGCATGGAGTGTTAATTTATGTGTGATGGAATTTTTTGATGTCATAAGATTATTGATAATTTAGATTGCCT
>JAOZUJ010000098.1 GCA_029938745.1 Candidatus Moraniibacteriota bacterium | reverse complement strand
CAAAGGTGCCGTATTACAAAAAGACTCTGACGGAAAGTATACAAAATGCAATGCAAAAGAAGACGCAAAAAAATACTTTTGCATCTGTAACGGACTCTTATCTGCTGCAGGACATGCACCAAAAGAATTACCACTGTGGACCGTTGGCACAAACGCATGGCGTATCAACAAAATTCTTTCCGTTCATGAACTCATGAACGAATTGAAAGGCATCTGATACGACCAGATAATGACCTATTGATAACTCATCAGTAGGTCATTCTTATTTTATAATTTTTTGTCAAAATGCTCATTTACTGATAAAATAGAAGGGCTATATAAAATAAATGTAAAAAATAAATATGAAAGTTGTTACACACGAAAACATCACATGGATTGATCTTGAAAATCCTACAATTACCGACATTAAATATATCCGTGAAAACTTTAACGTGCATCCACTTGCGTTAGAAGAATTTACAATTCCAACATATCGTGCACGTGCAACAAAATTTAGCAATTGTCTTTTTCTTACAATTCACATCCCACTCTTTGATACAAAAAAACGCACCACATACGCTGGAGAAATTGACATTCTCCTCACAAAAACGCATCTCATTACAGGACACACACAAGATATTTATCAACTAAGTAAATTTTTTAATGATCTGCATGATAGCGAAGGGAAACGACGTACATACATGTTACATTCTACTGCACATCTCTTATACGAAGTATTCAAAATGCTAACTGAATCTTGCTTTCCACGTCTTGATCATGTCATACGACACATCGATGAAATACAAGAAGGTATTTTTGGTGGAGATGAACGTAAAATGGTACGAGAGATTAGTGTTGTCAAAAGAGATATTCTCAATTTTCGCCGCACGCTCATGCCACAACGTTCTATCATTGAGTCAATTATTTCACAATCAAATAATGTTGTTCCCAAAGAAATTAAAATTTATTATCAAGATCTCATTGGCACAAATATTCGCCTCTGGAATGATCTTGAAAGCGCAAAAGAGACAATTACATCTCTTGAAAAAACAAACAATGCATTACTCTCAGAAAAAATTAACCAACGTATGCGTATTATTACTGTTTTTTCTGTACTATGGATTCCAATTACTATTTATTTAAGTGTTTTCAGTCTCAACATCGCAAGCATTCCATTTCGCGAAAATCCATATGCTTTATTTATCCACTTAGGTGCAATGCTCTTCATCTCTTTATTCACTTTTACAGTTTTCAGACTTGCACGGTGGATATAAAAATAGTATGTTAATAAGTAGCCTACCTACCGGTAGATAAATAATTAGTGAGTAGATTACAATGTTAAAATTATACAACACTCTTACAAATCAAAAAGAGGACTTCATACCAATTGACACCGGTAAGGTCAGCATGTATTCTTGTGGTCCTACTGTTTATAGTCATATACACATTGGCAATTTACGTGCGTATCTTACTGCAGATATTTTACGTCGTTACTTGGAATATAGCGGATTTGAAGTACGTCAAATTAAAAATATTACAGATGTTGGACACCTCACGGATGATGATATTGATCAGGGTGACAGCGGTGAAGATAAAATGGAAAAGGCGGCAAAAAAAGCAAAGAAAACACCACAAGAAATTGCACGATTTTATGAAAATTATGCAAAAGAAACTGAAAACTCAATGAATATTCTCCCAGCACAATTTTTTCCACGCGCAACAGAGCATATTCCACACATGATTGCAATTATAGAAACACTGATAAAAAAAGGCTATGCCTATGAATCAAATGGCAATGTGTTTTTTGATATAGAAAAATTTAAAGATTACGGAAAATTATCTGGAAATACACTCGAAGCTCTCAATACTGGAGCGCGCTTATCTGAACCACATCCTGATAAAAAAAATCAATGGGATTTTGCGCTCTGGCTCAAAGCTCCAGACAATCATATTATGAAATGGGAATCTCCATGGTCCGTTGGCTATCCTGGATGGCACATTGAGTGCTCTGCTATGAGTATGGAGTATTTGGGAGAAACTTTTGATATTCACACAGGCGGTGAAGACAACATTTTTCCACACCATGAAGCAGAAATTGCACAATCTGAATGTGCTAATGGTGTAAAATTTGTAAACTATTGGGTGCATTGTCGACATCTCTTGTTTGACGGAACCAAAATGAGTAAATCAAAAGGCACATTTCTCACACTAGAAGATATAAAAGAAAAAGGATTTAGCACTGAGGACCTGCGTATTACATATCTTTTGTCACACTATCGATCACAAATGAACTTCACATGGAAATCACTTGAACAAGCACAAAAAAACCGCCAAACAATTGAAACCTTTTTACAAAGATTAAATAGTTTTGAATCAATCAACACACCTGAAGGTAAAAATATCGACGTGAATATATTTCGTCAACAATTTGAAGATGCAATGGATGATGATATGAACACTCCACTCGCACTTAGCACACTTCTTGCACTAGTTACTCAAACAAATACATTTATGGACGATGAGACTCTCCATAACACTAGTGAAATTAATGCGTTCTTTACAAAAGCCTGCAATGCACTTGGCATCACCACAAAAATTACCCAGCAAAATATTCCTCAAGAAATTACCACTCTTGCCCAAAAACGAGAAGAAGCACGAACTAATAAGGACTATGCACTATCAGACGAACTTCGAGATAAAATTATGCAAAATGGCTATGAGATTAAAGACGTCTCCGATGGTTTTGAATTAAAAAGATTATAAAAAACGACCTCCGCGGGATTTTTCATGGAGATGTTGTCCAATGCTAAAAAACACTACAAACTGTAGTGTTTTTTACTTTTAGTAAGATCTAATCATTATATCCACTCACCTTGATAATTTGTACAGGACAAGAATCTGCAGCTTCTTTATTTGCTGCAAGTGCATCTTCATCGATTTCTCCAACCATGAATTCCTCTCCCTTCCACTCAGCGCCCTTGAGCACAGCTTTCCCATCTTCTTCACTCATTGACCACTGTTCTGGAGCTGCCATCGTACAAGCTCCACAACCGATACAGTCACCATGTTTATGACTGACAGTAATTTTATTTGTTCCCATAAATATATTATTATTTATTATACAGATATATTATATCATGCAGTAACAATACCATATTCTTACTCATTCTACAAAACCTACTTTAGTGTATTTATCTTTTTTTATATAATATAAATCCTATTCATTCTGATATTTTTCTTTTTTCTTCACAATATATAATTTGTCATTTACTCTCACTCTCTCAGATACTTCAAAAGTTATCGTATCACCACGCATTGCATCGTCAGATACATTTCCAACAACAAGCAACTAAGCAACCCCCCCTGTTAGTGCTCCTGTTGTTGCT
>JAOZUJ010000097.1 GCA_029938745.1 Candidatus Moraniibacteriota bacterium | reverse complement strand
TCATCCAATGTTCCTGAATCACATGCAAAGTTATGTGAACTCGCACCTTGCGTTTCTCCAAAAGAAAAAGACAACCAATGTCTTCCAGAGGTGACTGTCTGATTTTCAATACGTGATTCTTCATCATCACAAGAATAGTTTGCTACTGTAATTTTTTGATCATCAAAAACGATTGTACTATCTGCAAGTTTATTCTCTCCACAATAAATTCCGTCAAAGATAATATCATCTGGATAAGTGGTTCCATCTACCGCCTCAATAACCAAAGTACCTTGCCCATATGTATTAAATTTTGTGATCCACATATCACCAACTGTCAGGTTTGATTGAAAATTTACGATTTCCAAATGCACGCCTACATAAGATGAAAAATGCCCTACTTCAATTTCCAACTGATTATCATTTTGAGATAAGATCACAACATCAGTAGCAATCTCCCAGTTCGTACATTCACCAGCTTCTTCATCATAATCCAAATCTGAACAACCTAGTATAGCATTGATATCTCCGACACCACCTTTATTTAACACAACTTTTGCACTATCAAATTCAAATGGCATATCTCCACCAGATTCATTTATTGCTCCCGCTCTCACCATCTCTGTCAATGCTGTTGTCACAGCTTTTGTTGGCTCTATTTCTCCACCATTATAAATATATTCAAGCTGGTCTATAGTATCTGTAAATTGAATTTGAATATTTCTTGGTTGGTCTAAGCCTTCCAATCCTTCAATAGCCATTTTTTCTATACCTCTATCATCCACAACAGAAAAATCATTTTCACTAGCAGAAACAGTATAGGATTCATCATCTACAAATGCGATTGTTGTCTGGGCATTTTCACCTGACAATTGACTGGAATCATCATCACCGTCACCACTACCCGGCTTATCACAACCTGTCAAAAAAAACGTTGTTCCAATCAATAATACAATGAACGCTATAATCTTATTATTTTTTACCATATTTATATTTATTTTATTAATCAAATTTATTTATATATCACTTATTGAAGTTATACACATCTATATATTTTTAACTTATCATAACATTTTAGATGCATCTATTTCAAAAACAAAAAGTTATCCACACCCTACAATTTTGAAATTGCTGTATATGTTACAGTGTTTGTGTATACACCAGATTTTTGTGCTCCCGGTACATCGACTTTGTATTCCACAACGGTATCATCATCACCACTTGTATATCCAGTCTTTTCATGAAAAATTGTATCTGTCGTAGGCATACCCGCATAATTGTTATTTGGTGATGTGCCCCACTTTGCCTCGACACCTGTACCACTCGTTATAGTGAATCCAAGTCCTGTACCAGTCCACGCTGTCGGTGTCGCAATAGTTCCTGCATAATCTGAAATTGTTGTTGTGCCGTCACCTACATGTGTCATTGCATGATTTTCACTGATGAGCAAATCATATCCACCTGCCGAATCTGTCACAACCGTTGCTGTTGTATTTGCTGTTTTCGGTGTACCTGCAGTCACCGTCCCCAAATCTTTTGTATTTGAATCAAGTGTTAGTGATATTGTGCTGTTCACCATATACCAAAATCCATCTTGCGATTTATAATCTTCACTTGTCCCCACACCAACAATAGGCTCACCAACAGTATCCATCAATTGATATGTGCCATCCCCAGATGCTTCACCACCTGCAAATCCAATATTGTCCACTGTAATATTATATGTACCATCTGTCGCCGCCAAAACAAAAATCGGCACGCACAGAAAACTGGCCATCACTCCAAAAAATATGTTTTTTCTCATATGTAATATTTTTATTTTACAACCTACAATTTATTATACCACAAACAGCACAAAAAGTTCAATACAACTATGTTTTACAAGAATAAGAAATACATATTTAAATATGTATTTAATCTATAACATTAATTTAGAGGTCCCTATAGAGGCCTCTATAGGGACCTCTATATTTCTATCACAAAATCTATTATTTCGTATCCTTGAGCGTGATAACTGGATATAGACCAATAGCCAAAACAATAAATAGAACAATAAAAATACTTTTTGTGTCATCAGAAAAAAAGAACATTATCCCGACTAGTGCGGCACTAGCAATATATGCAACTGCACGCGTTGATCGAAAAAAGTTTATGAGTGCAACGTCATTTTCATCAATTTGTTTATAGAAATAACTATCTTGCATTGACTCAAGAAGTGCTGCACCAATACGTGATATAAAAAGTATAATCATCCAAAATACAAGTGTAGAGTTTTGCACAAAATACATCACAACCACAGAACAAATGATGATGGAAAGACCGATAAATAACATTTCTTTTTCGCCATATTTTTTATCTGCCAGAATGCCTGCAGGATATTCCACCAGCACAAACGGAATAAGCATTATTGTAAATACAAGTCCAATCTCTGTCCATGATAGACCAATTTCTCGTAAATAAAGTGGCATAAAAATTGTCATCACAGCATAAAAAAATCGCAACGTAAATGACATCCAATATGATTTAACTAGGCTCGGATTATTTTTGAATATCTTGATTGTTTTTTTCAAAGATAAATCTTGTCTTTTGACGTGTCCTTTGATATCATTGAGTGCCATAAATATCGCGATGAACATTACAGCATACAAAAGCATTGTCACAACAAAAATACCGTTGAAACCATAATGTTGCAAAAGATAAACTGATATCAGTGGGCCAACGAGAAATCCCAAATTCCACACAGAAAGAAAAAGACCTCGTATTCGCCCTGTCTCCCCATCAGTAGAATACGCCTCCAACACAATATCATAGACAACCCAAATAACACTAAAAAGTATCATGTACATCATCATCAGCAATGCACCACCAATCGCAATATCAACAAACTGCAAAGCAAACAGTACACCAATTTGTGCTGCCAAAAGCGACATAAGCGTGCGTGCACGTCCAAATCCCTCAATGAGTTTATTGAGATTAAAAAGTGCAATCAAAATAATAGAAAAACTGATAATATAAAAAATACCAATATTATCAGATTCGAGTACCTGTTTGAAATATGTTGATGTAACATATGTGAGTAATGATACGGATAACCCAAAAACAAATCCCAAAAATGTAATGAGATGAATTGTTCTTTCATCAATATATTTTGCATAAAATCTTTTTGCCATTTTTTGTCTTTATTTCTATTTTGTTCATTATATCACACATTCAATTCTGACTCGAATAGTATGAAGTCTTTGAATATTTTTTTCAAAACAAAAACCAACCTTTTCGGCTGGTTCATACTTTGAATACACTGTTCCCAGCATCGACCTACTCTCCCTCAAAAGAGGTACCATCGGCGCTGATAGGCTTAACTGCTGAGTTCGGTATGGGATCAGGTGT
>JAOZUJ010000029.1:9844-12036 GCA_029938745.1 Candidatus Moraniibacteriota bacterium | reverse complement strand
AATGGCTCATGCTTTGTGCCATCAATTTCTTTTATAATTACACGTGGCTGTGATACAGCAATCTCAAAACCTTCTCTGCGCATATTTTCCAACAAAACCGCAATGTGTAATTCTCCACGACCTGATACTGTAAAATTATCTCCCGTGAAATCAACTTTCAAGCCAACATTTACTTCCAACTCTTTTCTTAAACGCTCACGAATTTGTTCACGCGTCACAAATTCACCTTCTTGTCCTGCAAACGGTGAATTATTTACTAAAAATTCTAATGAAATCGTTGGTTCATCAACTGTAATTGCTGGCAAAATCTCAGCTTCCTTATCTTCACAAATAGTTTCTCCAATATCAATATCGTCAATGCCTGCAATCATAACAATATCACCAGCATACGCCTCAGCTACATCTTTTTTTTCAATACCTTCAAATGTCAAAAGTTTAATAATTTTTGCTGTGCGAGCTTCTTTTTCTTCTGATTTTACAAAAACTGAACCAATACTAATTTTCCCCTCATATACACGTGCAACTGCCATACGCCCCAAAAAATCATCATACGCCAATGAAAAAGATTGTAATCGAAACGGCGCATCAATGTTATTATCCGCTGGTTCAACATGTTCAATGATTGCATCAAGTAGCGGTGTCATATCTTTATTGTCATCATCTGGTGAAACTTTTGCAATGCCTTCCCGCGCAATAGAATACACAATACTAAAATCCAATTGTTCATCATTTGCTCCAAGGTCAAGAAATAGCTCATAAATTTCTTCTTCTACTTCCCCGAGCCGTGCAGCTGGTTTATCAATTTTATTGATAACAACAAGTGGCTTGTGACCAATTTCAAGTGATTTCTTGAGCACAAATCGTGTCTGTGGCATCGGACCTTCTTGTGCGTCCACAACCAAAACAACACTGTCAATTGACCGTAAAACTCGCTCCACCTCAGAGCCAAAATCAGCATGTCCAGGAGTATCAACAATATTGATCTTTGTGCCTTTGTACTCTACTGCAGTATTTTTTGCATAGATCGTAATGCCACGTTCTTGCTCGATAGAATCACTGTCCATGCTTCCATCAGATGATGCTCCAGTTTGCTCCATGAGTGCATCAGTAATTGTAGTCTTGCCATGATCAACATGCGCAATAATTGCAATATTTCGAATATCCATAATTTGTATTTTAAAAAAGTAATTTATAAAAATAAAACAGCACGTACAAAACGCGACAGTCTAAACATCATACAATAAAAAATTACTTAGGTCAAGAAAAAAGAACAGACATCTACCTACCAGCAGGCAGGTATAAGTCTGTCCCTACATTACACATTTCCTTAAGGTTTGGTTTCTATCATTCTTCCACTTGAACAATCTGCATTTGAGTTGCATGTACTTGAACATTGTTTACTACTTGTTACACCAGATTTTGGCATTGCTTGACATGTCCCTTGTGCATTACATGATCTTTCTGTGCAATATGCTGTTAATGCTGTTTCACTTGGTGGTGGTATAATTATAGTGCCATTACCATCCGTACATTCAATTACTGGATTTGAGCCTGTATATGTAAATGTCTCTGATGAATTACCACCTCCATCAAATGTTATAGCATTTCCATCAATCGTACATGAATATGCCGTTGTACATGTCACAGAGTCATATTTAATATTAATTGTCACTTCTGTATTTCCCTCCCCGACAGCAAACGTTCTATCTTTTGGATCAATTGTAATTTCAGGTTTACATTTTGCATTACATTGTGCTGAACCTACTGTGTTATTTGATCCATTACATGTCCAGTTCCATGGACCATTAACTGGTAAAGGATTTGGATTTGCAAAACTATTATCTACAATACGAGGTTCATTTAAATAGTTTGGATCATAACACAAATCTATTGGAGCAACTAAATACAAACCGTCATTACTTGCTGAATCACACACACCTGGTTGTGGTGCATTTCTTATTGCGCTACATGCGTCTGATGTTGTTGATGTTGTAACTAATGGATCACCAATTTGATCACATCCCCATGTGACTGTTTCATTATATTCTGGAAAATCTGGTGCTGGCTCCATTATTGTGCCTCCACTACATAACTCTCCACGAAAATCTATCTCATCCCATGCATATTCTCCACCTGCTGTTGTAGAGCATTCTCCACTTTCGTTTCTTGGTGCGCTACATACTGCGTCATCA
>JAOZUJ010000029.1:0-9744 GCA_029938745.1 Candidatus Moraniibacteriota bacterium | reverse complement strand
GGATCACATACGCCACAGATTCTTGTTGTTGCTTCGTTTAGATTGTCACATTTCTTACCTGTTACAGAATGTTGTGTTACTTTTGTTGCAACTTGCGTTCCTGTATCAGTATCACAGTCACTCCATTCATCTACTGTTAGGTAATAACATGTATGTGTGGTTGTTACTTTTGAATGCCACACTGTTTTATAAACAGGATCCCATCCCTCGCCCGCATGAACTCCATCCATATTTCCACATGTAGTCTCGCCAGTACATGAATTTTTTACCTTAGGCCATGGATAAAGCAAATAGCCGGCTGGACAATTTGTTCCATTAATTTCTTTTTGTGTCCACCATTGTTTTACGCCATCCTTCCACTTATGACAATAGTGTATGCCAGTGTCCTTCCATTCACATCGATAATAATCGAACTCTGTTGTACTCCACTTCGTTGTAGTACTTGCGCTAGTATAACAAGCGGGATCACCAATGTCTGTTGGTATGCCAGCCTCAGTTGTAGAGCATGCTGGTGCGTTGGCATATATTGCTGTCGGTGCAATTACAAATAAAGCAAATATAATTATGATCAATATTTTTTTCATATATTTATTCAGTTAATGAATTAGTATTTTCAAAAGCGTCTTTTGCTTTTTGTTCATATTCTTTTTGCTTTATTGTATCACCCATTTGCCTGTAACTGTTTGCAATCACATAATTCAGATCTCTTTCAACTGCCGATTTACTAGGAGCAAGAAGTGATACATCAGAGCTAACGAGTGTGATACCTTTTTGTGCTGCTTCGATTGCTTCATTGTATTTTTCTTGCATATAAAGTGCACGTGCAAGTGCAAGATAACTTGCTGATTTTGTTGGTGAAAGCTCAATAGCTTTTCTTGCGTCTGCCTCAGCTTGTACAAATTTTTGATCAAAAAAATTCAATTTTGAAAAGGCAACAAATAAGTTTGGATTATTTGGCGTTAACGTCTTTGCTTGCAAAAGATAATTTTTTGCTTGTGCAATATCATTATTCTTAATAAAAATATCTGACATTATTTGATATGCTTCCGACTGAAATACTGGATCAGTATTTTCTATTTGTGTCACTGTTTTGCAATTTTTTATTGCTTCCTCATCATGTGAACGTGAATATTCTAAGCTACAGAGATTTGTGTAAATAAACACATTTGCGTTATTTACATCCAGTTCTGCTGCTTTATTGAATTCCTCTACAGCTCCTTCTAATATTCCCATCATTCTTAGCGTATGTCCCTTTCCAGCATGTGCTAGTGCATTATTCTCACTTAATGCGATTGCTTTATCGTAAAGTGTTAGTGCTTGCGCATAGTCTGGCTTGATCTCATTTGCGTATGCTTCAGCCCTATAGACTTCTGAATTTTTATTATCTATTTGTTTTGCACTTTCTACTGCTTCAAGTGCTTTGTTTACATATGGGGTTTGATCATTTCCTTGTTCTTGTTCTCTCAACCCTTTTGCTGCGTATGCAAGGGCAAGGGCGATATATGCATCAACATTTTCTTGATCTTCTGCCGTTAATGTTTCTAGTTCCCCAATTGCTTTTTCATTATGTGATGCTGCGTATACTCTTGCTAAATATTCTGGATCTTCTTTTTCAAATTGTGTTACCGAACTTTGTACCACACTGTAACAAGCATCCTTTTTGATCTCACTACTAATTTTTTCACATAACAATTCATCAAGCTGCGTAAGTGCTTGATCATAAAAAGTGATATCCATTGTTGCTTTTTTGCATTTATTTTGTAATTCTTCACTGCTTACACAATCACAAAGATTTACATCTTTTTTAGTGATTGCATCTTTATATACTTCTTGATCATTTGTATAATTACATTCAAGAACGGGCAAGTCTCCTGTTACCTCTTCTTGTTGTACTACTGGTGGTTTTGTAAATACATTTCTTGCTGGTTCATAGAGAAATATGAAAGCTACTCCAATAAAAAGAATTACCGCTACTATTGCAATGATAACTCCTGTCTTTTTATTCTCCATAATTTTAGTTTTTATTTTTTTACTGTGTCCGCCATAGCTTTATGCAAAGGAGGATTTATTGTTTTTATTATAGCACAAAAAGAACCTACAGTGAAATAATATAATTTATAATTATAGGATATTACCATACGCAAATACAAACATAAAATCTTTCATTTACATTTAAATGAAAGATTTTATGCCTATCTTTTAATCAAAATTTGAATTATTTATTGCCACCCATCAAAGCATACAACCATGCAATCAATCCAACAACAATGAAAGTATCAAAAAATCCCCACAAGCCCCCAATAAGTCCACCAATCCACCCAACGGCATATCCTGGATACACTGTTCCCATGACATCAACAAAATCTTCTCCCCATCCAAACTGTGCTCCCCATCCAATAGCCATAAAACCTAACCCAACAACAATACCACACGCAAGTGCAAGTGCTAATATTTTCATTTTATCCATATTATTATCTTATTAGACTTCTTCGGGAAGTACTCTATTTAGAATTTTCAAAATTTGAGTGAAAATACTTTTTCTGAAATAATTCGTATCCCTACGATGTTTGAAGAAAAATTATTTACGCCAAATTTTGAAAATTATGGGATAGAAAGACTTTTCGAAGAAGTCTGCTATTTATTATTTCGTTTTTTGCTCTTCCAGTGCATCAATAAGGCATTTAAATTCCATTCGGGCTACACACACCACCTCATCTGCTCCACCATAATATGTATAAAGATGTCCATTTTCCATCACTACTGAACCACACGAAAACACTGTACCTGGTCGCAATCCCTTGTTCTCATATTCGGCCTTTGGTTCCAAAATTGGATAATCAAGTCGTGATGTGACCTCACCTTTTTCTAGATCAAACATTGCTGCACCGAGTCGATATTGTCCGTCATGGCGTGATAACGCATGATAAATAAGCAACCATTCATTACCAACTTTGATTGGCGGACCTGCAATTCCTACTTTTTCAGAGTCCCATGAATCTTCACGTGCATGCATCACACTGCGACCACCGAGTGTCTGTCCATTTTTAAATTCCAGATCATCCACATAATCAATCCAAATCGTATGTTTCAAACGATGAAAAAACGCGTATTTTCCATTGATCTTTTCTGATACCAAACAACCATTTTTATCATCCATGCCTTCTGGTGAAATTAATTTTGGCATCGTCCATTTATCCCATTTGCGTGCACGAAAATCCTTTTGACTAATTGATGTAAGTGCAATACGTGCTGGACCGTGTCCATTGTACGCTGTGTAACACATGTAAAACGTATCTCCAATTTTTGTAATTCGTGCATCTTCACATCCAGAAAAACCAGCATCTTCGCGTACCTCCTCTGGAATTCGTGGCGTATACATTGGCTTGTCTAATTTTTCTGTCAGACGAAAACCATCTTTACTCGTAGCATACCCCAACATAGAAGTATCATTATCATCTTGCGCACGGTAAATTATATGTACCGCACCATTATCATAAATTGCTGTTGGATTAAGTGTATATTTTGATTCCCAATTACCATTGTGTGTTGGCGCAATAATTGGATTACCCTCAAATCGTTCAAACACAACTGGTTCACTGCCATCATGTGCATACTCATCACAGTCTCTCAGTGTAATAAAATCTAATAACTTTTTTAACGATAATGTCGCAACAGCACATACTGTATCAGCTGCACCATAGTACAATCGCAATTCATCATCTTCCACGAGCACGCCTGACGGAAATGTAATGCGCGGAATTACTCCGTATTGTTCATAGATCTCCTCTGGTTTGATTAGTGGATCTTTACTGCGACCAACTACCTTGCGTGGATTTTCAAGATCCAACACAGATGTTTCAATTCCAAATGTTGGATGACCTGTTTTATAATCTCTAATATATGAATACAATAATAACCAACCATCTTTTGTTTTGACTGGTGGTGCACCAACTTCAATATGATCCTCGAGTGAACGTTGAAAATGCAATGTATGAATGCTCAGTTCTTTTTCCCATTTTTGCCAATATTTTCTATCCCACATCTGTTCTGGCGTATCAAACTCTGCAAGCATAATACGCACAGGTGGCATATCTGTGTTCATGGTAAAAATTACAACAATTTTTCCATTGATCCTTTCTGGAAAAATTGCCATCGCTTTTGAATTAAAATGCGTCACTAAATGTCGTTCCTCTATCGTTTTGAAATCCTTTGTCACAGCAACAGCAATCTTAATTCCATCTGGCGAATGCGGATAATCTGACAATGCAGTATATGTAATATAATATTTATCATCAATTTTTGTCACACGCGGATCTTCACAACCATATTTTTCCCATTCCTCTTCTGGTTTGATAAGTTGTGTACGCTCACCGGTAAAACTATATCCATCATCACTATGTGCATATCCAATTGTTGAAAGTTCCATTGTTTGATCTTTGTGCTTTTCTTTGAAAGATAGCGCTCTGTATAATAAATGATATCCATTATCATCTTTTATCGGACAGCCATTGAACACCGCTTGTGCTTCCCAGTGATGCGTGCGATCCGGACCGAGAATTGGATTATTTGGGTATCTTTTTACATCTATTGTGTTACAAAGCATGTTGTTTTTTATTAACTAATTATCATTTTAACCTCTCCTGTACCTTTAAGATCATCCAAAAATTGTTGCAATGGTGCAGTAGCTACACACACAAATTTATCTGCTCCACCATAATAAACAAATAACTGATCATTTTTTATCACTGCACCACAAGAATATATAACGCCCCACTTATGTCCATCATTTTCATAATTTTCTGCTGGCTCCAAAATCGGACCACGCGATCTACATAATTCCTTTGTTGGATCTTCCAAATCAAGCAAAAGAGCACCCAAACGATATCGATCTGGATTTCTATAATCCATAGCATGATAAATAATAAGCCATCCATCATCAGTTTTGAGTGGTGCAGGACCGACACCACGAAACCAACTGTCCCACCCGCGAGAATAATCAACTGGTCGCACGTTATTACTTGAAATAAAAGTTTCTCCATCTAATTCATCTAAACTATCAAAATAATCCACTAAAATATTTGGCACAAAGCTATGTAAAATTGCAAATTTTCCATTAATTTTTTCTGGAAAAATAACCCAATTTTTATTCATTTCTCCTGGCGGAGAAATTTGTCTTGTTTTATTCCAATTCCATTTTTGATTTTTCAAATCTTCAAGAGCAATTGAAGTAAGTGCGACACGCACTGATCCCCATCCATCAAATGCAGTAAATGTCACATACACCGTTCCATCAATTAAAACGGCACGCGGATCTTCGCAACCACCATTGCCATTATTGCCCGACGTGTATAATGTTGGTGCCGGAAATGGCATCTGCACAGGGTCAGCTTTTCTATGATAAATACAATGCTTTGATCGATTGTCGATTGTTACACCATCCTTAGTTGATGCATACCCCCAGACAGACGTCATGTCATCACCGTCAGCTCTATAAATAATATGAATTGTGCCGTCATCCTCAATCGCCGTAGGATTATATGCAGCCTTAGACTCCCAGCCATAATGATCCTGCGGTGACATAATAGGATTTTCCACTGCTCGCTCCAACTCAAAAAACTCCTCCGTTACTGTATCTTCATCATTTTTAGACTCTTCATACGATTTACCTACTTCACCAACAGTCACATCTTTTTCATGACTATAAAAATGACGAATTAAAAACATTTCTCCATCATTGTTTATCCAATATGACACAAGATATTCTTCAAAAAGAACAGCGCCAAAAAGCTTTGAATTATTTTCTAATGTATTTTTTGTTTCATAAATTGGTTTTTTTGATTGCCACAACATTCTTGTTGGATCACCATAATCAAAAAGTGCACCATATAATTTATACTGCACCACTTCATCACTTTTCTTTTTTCCATCATCTTGACTATCTTTCTTTTGAGTTTTTACTGCTACCTCTACTTGCTCAATATAAGTATTCGCATAAATCACAAAAATACCATCATCAACAACTTGCACATCAACTACTATCAATTCATCAGCTCCCTTTTCCAATGTTAACAGATCTTTTTTTACACGTGTCCACTTATTAAAATCTCTCGAAACATACAATCGCAATGCATTACCTCCTGTAACAATAACATTACGCCCAGCATATAAATAATTTGATACAATTTTTGCATTATTGCATTCGATATCAAGTGATGGTTGTTTTTCCCAATCAATAAGATTTGTTGACTGTGCAACACACAATTCATCACTGTCACACATCTGGTATGTCAAATAATAATATTTACCATCTTTTGATATATGCACAAAACTACACTCACCCAACTCATCAGGTGGGCCACTCATATTTATCACCTTCGCAGAACCTTCCATCGTTGTAAAAGTCAATCCATTATCACTTTCACGCATCGTAAAAGTACCATGACGAATATCATTATCATTACAAAAAAAGAGATATGTTTTTTTATCAATTAGTGCAGCTCCAAGTCCTTGCACTGTATTTTTATTTTTCATTCTTTCCTATAAATTTTTGGATATATAATTCTATTATAAATGTATTTACAAAAAAAGACAACATCTAGTCTTTATATTCCTTTTGAAACATCATGTAATATACTGCTGGAATGAAAAAGAGCATAATTGTACCAGAAAACACAAGCCCTGAAATAATAGCGCCACCAAGCCCTTGCCAAACAGGCTGTGTGATCGTAATCGGCAAAAGACCCACAATTGTCGTCAATGAACTAAGTAAAATTGGTTCAAGTCGTGAAGATGCTCCCTCAACAACTGACTGATGAAATGGCAGATGTTCTTTATGGTTTTTATTAATTTGATCAATGATCATAATTGAATTATTGATAACAATACCAAAAAGTGCAAGTAATCCGATAAGTGCCGGAAATGATAACGGTATACCAAAAACAGCAAATAAGACAAAAACACCAGAGATCGCTAATGGAATAACTAGTAGCACGATGAAAGATTTGCGATACGAGCCCAACTGAATAATAAGTGTAAGAAATATTAATATAAAAGCCAAAACCATTGCCTGTAAAAGTGAATTAACAGACTTTTGATTTTCTTCATTTGCTCCACCAGTTTGCCAACTATGCCCCTGTGATAAACCAATTTCATCATCAATATATTTTCCCGTTTCTTTATTTATATAATTTGCATCATACCCATCTTCAACTGCAGCAGTAACTACTAATACACGATTCATATCTTCTCTGTCGATCTTCGTAGGACTTTCTTTCAAAATAAATTTTCCAAGTGTTGTCAAAGGTACACGAGTTCCATCACGCGCCATTATAGATGTCCGTTCAAGCGCATCAATTGATTGTACATCATCTGACAAACGAATGGTAATGTCCCTATTATCAGACAGATCATCAAAGTCAATATCCTCACTCACGATCAAACCACTTCCAAATGTCCGCAAATACATACCAACCTCTTGCACACTAAAGCCGTGCTCCATCAGTTGGCTACTATCTGGAGCAAACGAAATTTTACCACTTCCTGTTTCCACAGATTTTTTTACATTGATCACACCTTCAGTATTTTTGAGATAATCAGAAACCTGATTAGCATATATATTTAATTCACCCAAGTCATCTCCCATGAGCTTAATTGTAACATCAGCACCCGCCGGCGGACCACTGCCCAATTCACTAATGATAATCTCTCCCTCATTAAATTGCTGCACAGCATCACTACCTCGTAAACTCTGTGCAATCTCAACTGATGTGATATCGCGCTCTTCTTCATCTACGAGATTGATCGTAATTAAAACATTATTTGGATTTACGCCAATTGACACATCGCCGTCCCCACTAATTTTTGCACCAATTTGCGTTTGGATATTTGACACGCCCTCCACGTCAAAAATCTGCGCAACAAACTCACGTGCTACTTTTTCAGAAACGCTCGCACGCGTATCCAGTGGTAGTTCCATGCTTGCATACACAAGTGTACTATCCGTCGCTGGAAAAAACTCATTTTTTACAAACCCGAACCCTACAAGTGAAATTGAAAAAATAAAAAATAAAACAACCACCCCAACTATAATTCGACGTGAATTCTTTGTTTGCAATGCTTTATCAAGAACCCTTTGATACATCTCTGCAAAACGAGAAGTGTTTATAATACCATCTTTGGCACATTGTCCAATTGTGTCATGTGTTCGATCCAATCTTTTTTTACATAATTTCTTTCCCAAATTCCACAACTTCTTAATAATAATAAAAAAAGAAAATAATATAACACCTACTATTGGCACTGCAATAATCCACATTAATGGTGGCACACTTATATCAATACTTTTCAATAATTGTTGCGCAACGGCAATAAATATCACAAAGAATATCACGCTAAAAAAGATACGCGTACGACGTGGCATTGAAAAATCCAATAACCACACCATCAGTGGTAGAATAATAAAAAATCCCACAAAAACAGAGCCAATTAAAACCGCACTCACAACAATTGGAAGTGGTTTCAAAAATTCGCCCATAATACCAGAAACAAGCAATAATGGAATAAACGCCCACACTGTTGTCAGAGTTGTGACAAGAAGCGTACTAAAATAATCTTTCCACACAAGTAGTCCAACTTGTTTTGGTGTAAATTGCCCAGAACGATAATATGTCGTGATTGCACTAATAATAACAATTGTCACATCGACCAAAAGACCCAAAGATAAAAGTAATGCAAAAATTGATAAAAAATTTAGAGTCATTCCTGTAACCATCATCACAATAAATGCCGTCATAAAGACAAGTGGAATAGATATCGCCGCAAGAAAAGCTTGCCTAACACCAACAAACAAGAATAGTACAAAGAAAACAAGCATAATAGTGACACCAAGATTGCGATACAAATCACCAAAACTTTGTTCTATGTCATCATTTATACTTGTGATCTTCACAAAAGAAACACTTCCATCAGCAATTTCCTGATATGATTCCATCAGCGCAACTGTTTGTGTATTTACATCTGCAATTTTTGAACCAACTGTACGATAGACATCAAACGTAATTGCCTTGCTCTCAAGACCTTCTGTTGATGTAATAAATGCTGGCACATGACCTGGCTCACTTCGCTCTGCAATTTGTGCAATATCACCCAGACGATACATCACACCATTTATTGCAATAATGATATTTCTCAGATCTTCTATGGTCATGCTGTCACGATCAATCGTCAATCCAATTTCGATTGTATCAGCATACACTTTTCCCGATGGGTAAGATGATAATGCACTGCTTATAAGACCTGCCACGGTTTGCAAATCAACACCAAGTTCATTCAAACGATCTTGCGTAACCAATACTTGCACCTCTTGATTTTCATTACCAGAAATCTCAACACGATCAATCAATTCTTGATCTTCCAGATCCTCAACAAAGGAATCTACAAAACTGTTCAATGATGCACTGTCAATCTCATTGCCAACAATTGCATATCGCATTACTGGTATATCCTCAAAATCAATTGATTTCACTTGTGGGCTTTGCGCATCATCTGGCAAAGTAGATAAAATACTAACAGCATTTTGCACATCTGTTTGCGCATCGTCTCTCTGTGTTCCGTCTTTAAACTGCACAACAACATTTGATACGCTTTCACGTGATGTTGATGTAATAACGTCAACATCATCAATTTTTGCGACTTCTTTTTCAACTTTTTTTGTTATAAGTGACTCAACATCCGTTGGCGTTGCAC
>JAOZUJ010000096.1 GCA_029938745.1 Candidatus Moraniibacteriota bacterium | reverse complement strand
ACAATTATATTGAGCATCATTTTGATCATACGTGTTAATTTAGGATATTCACTCACATTGCCTTTTGATGTATTATATTGGCACGTTGTGACTGGACTTGTGATGATGGTCGTTGCATTTTTTCACATTGGATGGCATTGGCGATATTATAAAAATCTTTTCAAAAAATAAGCTTGAAATACAATTAAACAAACCAAAAAAATACATATTTAATGACGTCATTAAATGGGTCATTTTTTTGTGTCACAAGCAGAGTGTGATATAATAAAAAAATAATAAACAAACAAAACAAATATGAAGTTTTTCAAAAAAGCTACCTTTTCTACAACAATTTTGCTCATCCTTGCACTTTTAGTAGCTCCAAGTATATCGCTTGCTCAACAGAGACATTTTTCTCAAAATGGTCACTATTCTCTTTCTCCAAGGATGATGGAAGAAATGGATTCAAATGAAAATGAGTTGATTGGGCCATCTTTGCCAAGGACCATATTGAGTGAAGAGGAGCAAAATCAAAGAAAGGAAATTCAAGTAGAAAATATTACAAAAAATGTTACATCACTGCCACAATCAATCGAATCATCAGATAAAACTTTGTGGGATACGCAAGTAGATTTTAATAAAGGACAAAACAACAACACATCAAATGAACAATTCTCTGGAGATGTTTCTCTGGAATATCAAAATCCTGGTGAGAATTATATAGAGACTACTAAGGAAGAGTTTGATCGTGGAAGCAATGATCAAACTAGTCTCTATAATACAATGTTGACTACACAGGGTGATGGAGAGGTGACGATTAGCCATAAATATACCTATACAACAATGACAGATCCTGCACTTGCAAATGGGTATGCATACAGTCCTGTTCTTTCTGAAAAAGGTCTTCTGTATTTGGCTCATTGGACGGATGGTGTTTCTGTTATCAATACGCAAAATACATTCGATCCGGGTGATGATGAATTAGTTACGGTATACAATACAACATCATCACCAGCAGCACTTCCAGTTAATTATGTTATTGATATTTGGTTAGATGAACAAACTGGCTTACTGTACGTTTCAAATGTTGATGGTTCTGGAGAGGATGGAGGATTGACTGTTATTGATACAAAAAATACGATCAGTCCAAGCGATGACGAAACACTCATAACATATAATCAACATTCAACACCTGCAATTGTGATGGGTCCTCATCAGGGGAATGGAGCTTCGTTTTCTCTTTTAGATCCAGATACAGGATTTTTATACATAGGCGCTGGGTGGGACAGTTGTGGCGATGATGGCATATCTGTTGTTGATACTAAAAAAACAAAGACAGTCACTGATGATGAATTTGTAACACATTATTCATATTGTTCTGGACAAGCACGTCTTTTGGAGGATGATGTGCTTGACTGTGAGATGGATTATGATAGCGGTCTCTTGTATTGTGTTGCCAATGACAGCAGAGGCGTTTCTGTGATTGATACGAAAAATAATACTGACCCTTCAGATGATACTAGTTTTGCATATATGCACAACAGTGCAGTTAGTACAAGGAGTGGTGTTTATGATAATACAAATGGTGTGTTTACAGAGCTTTCGGCTACACCAAAATTACTTAACAGTGATGTTACTTTTGATCAAATAGGTATTATTGAGTATGATGTGTTAAATAATATTATGTATATACCTCTGTATGATGGTTTATTTACAATTCATACACAAGGTACGTCAGATTTTAGCGATGATAAAAGTTATTTATATACAACTGATGGAATTTTTGACACGACAGTTGATGGTGATGGCATATTAGTATCATCTGAAAACATCTTTTCTGGAGGGAGAGGATATGTGAATGATATTTTTCTTGAGCAAGATAGTGATCTTGTGTATTTTGCAGGCGAGGTTGGATTAAATATTATTGATACGCATGGAACAGTAGACCCCTCAGATGACACTCTTATGCAAAATCCCTCATACTATGATATTGATTATGCTGGCAGTGTTCTTGTTGATTCTACGGAAGGTCTTTTATATGTAGGAACAGATGAGGGATTTTCTGTAATTGGCAATGGTGATGCGTACACTTCTGATGGTAAATATATCAGTCAATTTCAAAAAATTACGGATATTCCAACAGAACAATTAACATGGGATCAAGAACTAACAAATGAACACACGACAAGTCTCCAATATTGTACCGGCGATGCAAATGCAATATGGCGTAATGATTTTGATGACGATAATCCAAGTGAATATGCCGGAGACTATTATGGATGGGGTTATGCATTTCAAGATGCTCATGAATCAGATGGCACGCTCAAACTTTCTAATCCAAATCAATATCTATATAATGATGAAAATAGTGGAGCAGATGGATGGATTGATACTGGAAAAATAGATGAATATTTTCCAATTGGTTCAAAAGTGACTACAAGATTTCGAATCAACAGTGATACAAGAGAGCAAAGAGATTGGTGGGAATATGTGTTTTCAGATGATTGGTATGATGATGACACGCAAGGATTTATTTCTAATAATACATGGACCACTTTATCATTTGTTGCAAGCACTAAAGATTTTTCTAAAATAGGCTTTGAAATAGGCTGGCGTACAGGCACCTGGAACAACGCAAATGATTCCCTAGAAATAGATTGGATCCAAATAGACCTTCCAGACTCTCATTGGAATGCATGGAGTGATGAATGTACAGACAACACAAATTGTCAAATAGATGAGAATGATCTCACAGGAAACGAATACATTCAATACAAACTAAACTTGGGGACAACAAATCCAGAAACAACTCCAAGAGTGAACTCAGTAACATACGCAAATAATTACCAAAACACAGGTTCATATAATGCAAATACAGTAAACTTTACAGATACAGCAACACTTTACAGTTTCAATGCAGATACAACAATTCCAAATAATACAAGTATAGACTTTTACTATTCACTGGACAGTGGAAATACATGGAAAGAAATAGAAAATAATTATGTTTTTTCAACAAATACAAAAACAAACAATTTTCAATGGAAAGCAACATTCAACACAACAGATCCAACAAAAACACCAATGATTCATAGTGTAGATCTTCAAACAGATCAAGCTGATCTCTCAAAGATAAAGAATAAGGAATTTTCTATGAAAGGAGCAAAAGATGGAGAATACAAAGATATCACATTTACAGGAACAAACTATTCAAAAATACCAAATCCAAAACTCAGAGGAAACAATGATCAAGCAAAAAATGGAGAAGTAACAGTATATAGAAGGAAAAAGACAGGATCAAAAGAAAAAGTAGGAAAGACAAAAATAGATCAATATGGAAATTGGACATATGGATTACCACGAAGAAAAGATTCAAATACATATTATTATGTAAAATATACAGATAGTGT
>JAOZUJ010000028.1:3719-12118 GCA_029938745.1 Candidatus Moraniibacteriota bacterium | reverse complement strand
TTTTATAGAAGTGTATGTAAAGTGTAATATAGAAAAATGCAAAGAGCGTGATGTGAAAGGGATGTATGCTAGTGCTGAAAGAGGAGAGATAAAGGATTTTACAGGTGTGCAGGATCCGTTTGAAGAACCGTGTGATCCAGAAATAACGGTGGATACAAAAAATAAAAGTATAGAAGAAAACGTACAAGAAATCATAAATTATATAGAAAAATTGGTCTAGTTTGAAAACAAATAAAATATTTAGAATAATAGTATGATTATTTGGTTAAGTTCGTATCCGCGTAGTGGAAATACTTTTTTACGTATAGTATTTAATAGTATTTTTGGTATAAAAACTTATTCCATATACAATGACAAAAGTGATATTGGTGCGGATAAAAAATTAGGTCATGTAGTTGGTCATAAAATGTTATCAGAGTTTTTTGATATAAATCAGGCAAGGAGGTCAAAAGAAATTTATTTTATTAAGACGCACGATTTAGTCGAGGATATGAATATATCCAATGAAGATAAGGTAATTTATATATTGAGAGACGGCAGGGAAAGCAGTCTCTCCTTTGCTCAGTATTTGCGTGATTTTCAATCAGGTGATGAACAAGTTTTAAAAAGAGTAATTTTGGGGAATGTATTATTTGGTTCATGGGGACAACATGTATCACAGTGGCATGGTATTGATAACAAGATAATTATTAAGTTTGAAGACTTAATAGATGACACAATGCAGGTTGCTAGGCGTATCGAAAAATATTTAGATATTGAAATTGTATCTGAGGAAATTCCTTCTTTTGAACAATTGCGCAAATTGAATGACAAATTTTTTAGAAGTGGAAAAAAAGATTCATGGAAAAAAGAAATGGAAGAGGAGTACGTAAATTTATTTTGGATGATTTCAGGTGTACAAATGATAAATAATGGTTATACAGACAACATTCCAAATTATTTTTTAAATCCAAAAATGCAAGAAATTTCTAAAAAAATACAACAAAATTTATATTTTCAAAAAAGACAAATAAAAAAAAATAGAAAGAATCTACAGCAACAAAATAGAAATAACAAAAAATTACAAAGACATATAGTAGCGCTTGAAAATAAATTATATACATCGCAAAGCACTATTGACTTGAATGATGAAGGTTCTAAAAATAATAATGAAATAAGTAATGCAGAAATAAATAACCATAAAAAGAAGATATCAATAATTATGGTTGACGGAGGATTTCGTGAAAATATATATAGTGCAAAATATTTTGCACATCAAGACTTTCCACAGGATGAATATGAAATTATTTGGGTCGAGTACTATGATAAGGCACATATGAAGTTACAAGATATTTCAAAGGTTGATATTGTTACATTAAATAGAGAGGGAAGATATCATTCGTCGTATTGTTTTAATGAGGGAATTAAGAGAGCGAGTGGAGAGTTGATTATTATTCCAGATGCAGATCAAATTGCTAATCCACAATTTTTGCGACAAGTATGGAATGAACACAAAAAAAATGAAGAGTTAGTTATGTATATATATCGTTATGATGAATTGAAAGAAAATATTTTAGAAAATTTGGATTTTGATGAGCTTGATAGAAAATGTGTTTTACAAAATACCGTTAATCATGGAGCTTGTCTTTCGGTGAGAAAAAAGTGGTTAATTTATATCAATGGTTATGAACAACATCCAGTTTTTTCAGGTGGATTTCATGCAAATGGTTTTGATATATACACAAGGTTTAAAAATATTGGATTGTTGATTAAATGGAATAGAAATTTAAAATTGTATCATCCGTGGCATCCACATACTAGTGCACCTGCACCGCAATATGTAAAACAAAACAAAATGACCAAGTGGCGTCAGGATAATTTGCAATATTTAGCACTCGATGGTGTTGATACGAGTAAAAATGATGATTCAAAAATTGCGAAAATATTTTTAAATAATCATCAAAATTAAAAAAGTTGTTGTGTGACTTGAGAAATAAAAGTAACTTTTATTGTGATGCATATGGAAAAAGCAATTGATTTTATAAATAAAAAACAAGATATTTCATATATTATAAAATATGAAAACTTATACATAATTCAAAATTAGAATAATATTATGCAGCAATACAACATTGATATTCAAGAGATTATAAAAATCGCAAAGAAGGCGGGTAATATTGCCATGCGATTTTATAACAAGGATTATGTTATAGAACAAAAACAAAACAAAACACCAGTTACAGAAGCTGACATTGCAGTAAACGATTTTCTCATAAAAGAATTGTCAATATATAATTATCCAATATTAAGTGAAGAAGTAAAAGATAATTTTGAAAAAAGAGAAAATGCAGATTTTGTATGGATAATTGATCCGCTTGATGGCACATCAGACTTTATTCAAAAAACAGGAGAGTTTAGTATAATGATAGGATTAGTAAATAAAAAAGGAGAATCTGTATTGGGTGTGGTATATGCGCCAGTATTAGATGAATTATATTATGCACAAAAAGATGGCGGAGTATACTTTTGTCATCCTGGACTTCAAGGTGAATTGAGCTCTGCTCAAGAGAGAGGCGACCTGGGTTGTGATTCAGGATCTCGGCAGCAAATTCAGGTAAATAAAAACCAAATAAAAAACGGTACAATGTTAGTAAGCAGAAATCACCTAGGAAAATATGAACAAAAAATAGCAAAAAAACATAATATGAAACAAATCCCAGCAGGATCAGCAGGCTTGAAAATATGCTGGATAGCAAAAGGAGAGGCAGAGTTATATATCAATTCTAGTAACAAGAGCGGTCTGTGGGACTTATGTGCTTCTGATATCATTTTACAAGAAGCTGGAGGATGTGTTTGTGATATGGATGATAATGAGATTCGGTATAATGAGAGAGAGGTGATGCTGAAAAAAGGATATATTACAAGCAATCAACGTAATGTGTTAGAATAAAAAAATATAAGAATCTGATTTAATGATGGTTTTAATAAATGATTGATGTCATTTTTGAGAAATTTATGAATTTATTTAATACACGAGAGAAACATCCAATTATAGTTGGTGGGTTTTATCGCTCAGGCACAAGTCTGGTGCGTCGATTTTTGGATGCACATAATAATATTGATTGTCCAGCTGAAATAAAATTTTTCAAAGATTTTTTTAATTATTACAAGAAAGATAAATTGTTTCGCATCCGTTATTTTCATACAGCACGATCAATGGGATTAACAGAAGATGAGTTACTTGATTTTTTTGGTGCTAATTTTATTAAACTACATGAATTAGCTGCAAAAAAAAGAAATAAGCGCAGATGGGCAGATAAAAATCCTGATAATTTACTATATTTAGAATATTGGGATAGAATCTTGCAAAATTTTTTATTTGTTTTTGTGGTTCGTAATCCACTAGATAGTCTGAGTTCACTGCATGAATTAAAATGGAAAAATGATATGCCAGATAGTTTTGATGATAAAGTAAAATGGTTCAAGGAATATACTGATATTGGTATGAAATTTATGGATGAAAATCCGAACATGTCTTATGTTATCCGTTATGAAGATCTCGTAAGAAACACGGAAGATGAATTAAAGAATCTTTTTGCATTTGTAGGTGAAAAATATCATGATGATATCATTGAATCGTTCAATTCTCCTGATAGAATCAATGGTTTAGAAGATTCAAAAGTAAAGAAGATGCAAAAAATTAGCACAAAACGAATTGGTCACTGGAAAAATAAATTGGATGAAAAGCAAGTTTCATATACAATTAAACATTGCGATGAATTCATGAGTCGCTTTGGATATTCCTCTGAAAATATATAAAATAAGATAGTATGAATAAAATAGTGAATCAAAAACAAAAGCCGGCGCCATTTATAGTAGGAGTTCCACGTTCTGGTACAACTCTCTTGCGTTCAATGTTAAATAGTCATCCAGAGCTTTCTATTCCAAAAGAAACAGATTTTCCAATTGCAGAATTATTTAATAACCAAAATAATATTGATTTTCGGGACAAAATGAAAGAATATATTTTTAATTCTCGGAATTGGGAATTTAGTGGATTAGATCAAAAAAATATATCTGACAAAATAGATACATTAGATCCGTTTTCTGTTTCTGACGCATTAAGAGTCTTTTACAAGTCGCATGCACAGCAATTTAGCAAAAAAAGATACGGTGATAAAACACCACAGTATTGTAGTAAAATGTGTGAAGTAAGCGAAATTCTTCCTGAAGCACATTTTATACATATTATTCGTGATGGGCGAGCAGTTGCATCATCCATGAGGGATTTATGGTTTGGTCCTGGTAATGATATGAAAAAACAAGCAGTAAATTGGATGGAAATAATAGAGAAAACAAGAGATCAATCAAAAAAAGTAGAACACTACCTTGAAGTACGCTATGAAGACCTTGTCAGTGATCCAGAAAATGTTTTGCGTGAAATTTGTGAATTTATAGAAATTGAATTTTCTTCAGATATGCTAACGTATTATACGGAAGAATCTCGAAAGAAAAATATATTTAATAAGCCAAAAAATACTCAACAGTCATTGAAAAAAAGTCAAAGAGGAAATGGAATGCTTAAATTATTACGAAACAAACCAGAATATAACAGGATTAATGCATGGAAAGTAGAGCTATCGCAAGGAGAGATTGAAGAATTTGAAGGTGTGGCAGGAGATTTATTAAAGGAGTTGGAATATAAATCAACAACAAAACTCGTGTCTGTATGTATTGTTATGCATAATGATGAAAACAATATTTATAGCTCAGTTGCTTCTTTGCTGGATCAAACATACAGTGATCTTGAAATTATTATTGTGGATGATTGTTCTACAGATAAAACTGTTGAAATTGTAGAGAACATTGATGATGATAGAATTAGATTAATAAAAAATGATAAGAAACTAGGTGTTGTAATGAGTAGAAAAATTGCACTGGAGCATGTACATGGGGATTATATCGCAATTATGTCACCCGAGTATATTTCGGTGGCACGTCGTATTCAAATGCAGGTAAGAGTATTGGAAAGTGGTTTTGATTTTTGTGGTGGCTGGGAGTTGCGGGTACCCGGAGGTTTGCAAAGTGTAGAAACTCGTGTTTTTAAAGCATTGAGTTATGAACCAGGAGAGGTAGGTGGTTTTATTGTTAAAACTCCTGAAAGCACTGAGGAAATAAAAGTGAAATTATTGTTTGGTTCACCAATTATTGATGAAACCATCATGTTTTCAAAAACATTTTTACGTATTGCAAAGAGGTTGTATGAACAAAATTCCACAGCCAATTCATTAAATATGTTATTGGGTCAATTATTATTGCAAACAAATGTTAGGTGTAAAAATATTCAAAAAGTTCTGATTTGTTATAAGCAAGATACAAAAAACCAATCTGTATCGCAAAATTTTGAGCAAGAAAAAGAGATGTGTTCTATTTTTCAGGAATTGGATCTTGCAAATCATGTTGGTATGAAAATGCATTATGAAATTGTTCAAAATAATTATGACATTCAAATTGACGTGCAAAAATTATCTGATTTTTATAATCAAATAATTCAAAGAAATAGAACATATAAAATATTCAATAAATACGTTTTATTATTTTCTATTGAGAAATTTATTGAGCAATGTAATATTCAATTTAAGAATAATAAAGATATTAAACTACTCGATGGAACGCAGATTGTTATTAAGCCTCAAACATATAAATATGATATAACATTTATTGTACCTTTTTATAATGTGCAAAGGTTTTTAAAACAATGTTTGGATTCCATACGATTTCAGGATGATTGTAATTTTGAGGTTATTATGGTTGATGATGGGTCCACAGATAGAAGTGTAGAAATCGCGAAGAAATACATAAAAGATAAAAGATTTACATATGTTTTTCAAGAACAATCTGGTGTCAGTAGAGCACGTAACATTGGTATAAACCGTGCACGGGGAAAATATATTGCATTTGTGGATGCTGACGATTATATTGTGGATGATTTTTGTAAAAAAGTATTATTGGAGATTAATGATCATGATATTTTAGTTTTTGGTCAAAGAGCATTTGATGAATATTCTGAAAGAGTTGATGATCGCCTACGTCCAGAAAAAAATATTTTTAGAAATGAGGAGATATTTCCAATATATGTAAAGGGTTTATTTGGGCATCCTATTTGGAATAAAGTGTATAGATCAGAATTAATAAAAAAAGTGCGTTTTGATGAGAATGTGTTTCAAAGTGAAGATGTATTATTTTGTATGGAGTTATTTGCACAAGCAAGAAGTGTACAGACAATTGATTATGTTGGATATATGTACCGGCAAAGAAGTGGATCATTGACAAAAGTACGTTCCAAACTAAATATTGATGGTACTATAAAGTTAGATAAAATAATTGATACAATATTTCAAAAATATTCTTTGGATACCAGATTTGGAAATGAATGTACGAGGATTAAAATGAATTTTTTGCAATCAATTTTTAGGCATGTTGAAAACAATGTTATATATGAGAAAGATCCAGATTATTTGCAATTTTCTTTAATGAAAAAATTTGTGCAAAAAGATCAGTTAATGCAAAATCAGCTTGATACTCAAGGTGAAATTTTAAAGAATGTGCAACGAGATTTAGCACAAATTCAGCAGGAAAAAGTAAAAGCAAGTGGTATAAATAATGGAGAGACAACATCACTTAGTAATGAAAACGAAATTTCCAAACTTAAGCAAGTGATTCAACAAATGGAGCAAGAAAATAGAGATCTGAAAAAATCTAAATCATTTCAATTGGGCAATCTGTTTTTTCGATCAATGAGAGATCCATATAAATTAATTACATTTCCAATTAATTTTATAAATATTTTATTTCAAAAATGATAAAAAAAGGAAAAAAGAATATAATTTTTATGACGCCTTCGTTGGAATGTGGTGGTGTGAGTAGTTTGAATTTGGGTATAATGCGCATATTGAAGGAACAGGGATTTAATATTATTGCTGTAACACATCTAAATAAAGAACATGAATGGTATAATTTTTTTGATGATATAGTTGACGATATTTATAAATTGTATGAAATATGTGGTGATGATACTGCCAAGTGTATTTCACAACTATTACATATTATCAGAGAACATGATATAGATTATATTTGTGGTATAAATTCTGATATGTTTTTGCATATCATTAGAGAAATAAAAATACAAAATCTGGATGTGGTAAACGTGAGTATTTTACACGGTGCAAAAGAAACATGGTTTTTTAATAAAGCAATTCAAAATGATAATTATATTGATGCGTATATTGGGATAACGGATAAAATCAGACGTGATTTAATAAAACAGTCTATTGAGGAAGATAAAATAACAATTATTTATAATGGAATAGATTTAGATTATTTTACTAATGATTCATGTGATAGACGCAACGATTGTAATTTTTTGACAGTTTCTTTTTTAGGAAGACTTGTCAAGCAAAAAATACCTTTAGATTTTCTTTCTATTGCACAAAAAATGCAAAATAATACATCCCTTAAATTTTTGATGGGTGGTGATGGTGAATTATATGATCAATGTCAAGAATATATTGTTGAACACAACATGACTAACACCATCATAAATGGTGATGTAATATATCCACGAGGTGTTAAGGATTTTTTGCAAAAAACAGATGTTCTTGTGTTAACTTCATTAAAAGAGGGCTTTCCAATTGTTGCACTTGAGGCGATGTCTATGAGCGTGCCAGTTATAGCAACAGATGTAGGGGAATTGAAAACGATAGTAATAAATAACAAAACAGGTTATCTGGGAGATATTGATTTTTTTGTAGAGAAAATAAATATATATAATAATGATAGAAATATTTTACATCAACATGGTAAAAATGCACGAGATATTGTTAAAGATAATTATAATATTGCAGATACTGGTAAAAAATACGTTGAATTTTTTCTTGATCATGCGGATGCATGTGAACAAAAAACATGATGACGAAGTAATAAAAGAGTAAATATATATAAAAAATAATCAGGACTTCTAGCGTTGCTAGAAGTCCTGAGTCTATCTTTTTAGAGTTTTACTGCCACTGTACAGCATCTTCGAAGTACTCGCCATTAACGGATAATGAAACCCAATGTTCATCACTTCTCCATCCGTTGATGTCTAAGAAACCATCACTGTTTACATCGATGAAGTTTCTTGTGTGGTGAATTTCCCACTCATCGATAATCCCGAAATCAAAAACAATGGTTCCGTGATTCTCAAATGAGTATCCATCAACACCATAAGAAACAACAAGGCCCTTATAGCCGAAGCCGACAATGTCTAGCCAACCATCATTGTTAATGTCAATGACCTGTCGTACATGTTCATCAACACTCCATCCATCGATAATCCCGAAATCAAAAACAATGGTTCCGTGATTCTCAAATGAGTATCC
>JAOZUJ010000028.1:0-3619 GCA_029938745.1 Candidatus Moraniibacteriota bacterium | reverse complement strand
CCCTTATAGCCGAAGCCGACAATGTCTAGCCAACCATCATTGTTAATGTCAATGATTATGATGATATGTTCACTTGGATTCCATCCAGATGTTATCGAAAAATCATCAGTAACGAGAAATGGTGGATTGGTTGTGTCATTTGATCCGTAGATAGCATAAATACCATCATCGTCAATAAATACAGTGTCTGGTATTTGATCATCATTAAGACGTAGGTTCCATGTTGGAAATGACGCAACGCCATCTGTTGGGGGTGTGCGATATGTCAATTCCCATGAATAATCACTCTCAATACCTTCATCATCATATGCAACAACAGCAAAATAATACAAAGTGTTGTCTTCCAATCCTGTGATGATGGCATGTATCCGTCCACCAGTTGTTTGTGGGTTCCCAACACCCTTTTGAAACTGGTAATCTCGTGGGCTATAACCGTAGTATATGGTGTATCCATCAAGATTCGGTTCGATATTTGGTTTCCAGCTGAAACTTGCAGGCATAGCAAATACATTTGAACAAATTATTAAAGTACCAAAAAATACAACAAATTGAAAAAACTTTTTTTTCATTTCACTTCTCTCCTTTTATATGTTTTTGTTAGTGTGTGTACTTTTGTTATATACTAACATATACTATTTATATGTCTATAGAGCAAATCTTTTCATTTGACATTAAAAAGTTTTGATAAAGAGTGGTTGTGTTGATTTTTATGAAAAAGTATATTTATGAATAATTCTGAAAATAGGAAAAATGTAAAACTGTATGTGACAGCAAATATGGCAACATATCCAGCGAGAATTAGCTCACTTAAAATTACAGTGGAGTCAATTTTAGCACAAGTGGATCAATTAAACATATATCTGAATGGATATGATGAAGTGCCTGACTTTTTAGAGCATTCAAAAATTAATTGTGTTTTAGGTAAAGAAGCTCTGGGAGACATGCGAGCAAAAGGAAAATTTTATTTTTTGGATAAGGCTATTACAGATTACTATTTTACCATTGATGATGATATTGAATATCCTTGTGATTATGTACAAAAAATGATATGCGTATTAAAAAAACATCATGATAGTGTCGTAGTTGGTGTACACGGAGGATTTTTTCATCGAAATTTTCAAAGTTTTGTACAATCTAGAACTGTAATACATTTTGAACAGGACTTACAAAATGAATTATTTACAGCAATGTTGGGGACTGGAACTGTAGCAATTCCTATGGAGCTATTTGCAAGGTTGTCTCTAGATGATTTTCATGAATTATTCATGGTTGATATTTTTTTTGCTATTTTCTGTAAAAAAAATAAGATAGCGTGTGTGTGCATTAATCGTCCAAAGCTATGGCTTAAAAGCATTTTAGAATATAATGAAGATAATAGTTCTATCTGGCACGATGCAAAAAAAAATGATTCAAAACAAACAAAAAAAATTGTTGAGTATAAATTATGGGAACTTGATAAAAATTCTTTAGAAAAATATGTTTCATATTTAGAAATAAATAATATACAATTGACAAAAAATTTCAAATATGAGAATCAACAATTAAAAAAACAAAATGAACGATTGTGCATAATAGACATGCAAGTTAAAGAACAGGGAAATACAATCCAACAAATAACCGAACAAATACAGGATAATAATAAGCAATTAGCTAATTTAAAACATTCAAAATCATTTCGACTTGGAGAATTATTTTTTCGCTCAATTAAAAAGCCATATAAATTAATTACATTTCCGATTAATTGTATTAATATTTTATTGAAAATATAAATTGTGTTAATATATTAATGTATGGATAACTTAGAAAATTTTATCGACAATACTGTTAAAATATCGGATTATATTGAGTTCGCTGATTTATTTGATAACAAAAATGATAAACAGCCGAGTTTTTCAGTTATAGTCCCGTGCTACAACACAGGAGAAACAATTGAGAGGACTGTGGCATCAGTTTTGAATCAGACATTAAAAAATATTGAAATTATTGTAGTTAATGATGCATCAACTGATGAAAAAACGATTAAAAAATTAAAAAAATTAGAACAATATGTTAAAGTAATTCATTTAGAAAAAAATAGCGGTGTGTCAAATGCGAAAAATATTGGCACAGACAATTCTCATGCACAATATATATTATGTCTTGACTCAGATGATTTTATTGCGTCATCGTATCTCGAGAAGGTAAAAAATATCTTTGATAATGATGAGCATGTGGGTGTTGTTGGTGCAGGTGTCCAGAATTTCGGAGAGGCTATTGGTTTATGGGCACAATCTGAAGAATTTGATTTGCAAGATTTGCTAGCCACAAATAGATTGATAGCGGCATCGTGTATGCGCAAATCAGTTTATAAAGATGTTGGAGGTTATGATACAAGTTTAAAATCGTATGAAGACTGGGAGTTTTGGATTAGAGTTTTTTCTTCTGAAAAAAAATGGAAAAATAGGGTGATTCAAGAAACACTTTTTTATTATTTTGTACATGACGATTCTTTGCAACATGGGATGAGTGATGCATTTATGAAAAATGTATTACATATTATCTTAGGTAAACATATCCAGTTGTATGAACAGTATTATCTTGAGGTGTTTACAAATATTCATGTTCAATATACAAAAAATAGATTAGTTAATAAAAAGCTGACATATAATCTGAACAACGCAAATCAACAACTCAAACAAAAAGATCAACAACTTAAACAAGGAGATCAACAACTCAAACAAAAAGATCAACAAATACAACAAATAAATGTAAGATTGCAAGATAGTAACAAAAAATTAATTAATTTGCAACAATCAAAGTCATTTAGGATTGGTGATTTGTTTTTCAAATCAATCAAAACGCCATATAAACTAATTGCATTGCCTGTTAATTTTGTAAGAATATTATTTAGTTAGGCTGCTTGTTTAATACAAAGACATTAACTAGGTACGAGCAAATTATTTTTTTAAAAAATATTATGGACAAGAATTATTCTCTTAAATATATAGAAGAAGAAAGTAAAAGTTGGTGGTTTAAGTCACGCAGAGATTTGATTTTGCAGCTCATAGAAAGTTGTAATTTTGAGAAGGAATCAGATATATTGGAAGTGGGGTGCTCTGGGGGTCCACTTTTAAAAGATCTTAGTAAGAGACATTTTTTAAATGTTGTGGGGATTGATGTGGATAGCTTTGCAATTAACCATTGTAAAGAAGAAGGATTGAATAATGTTTTAATTATGAAAGGGGAAAAAACTAATTTTGATAATAATACTTTTGATCTCATTATTGCGTCAGATGTTTTGGAACACATTCAGGATGATCAGTTGGCATTACGAGAATGGCATCGAATTTTAAAGTCGGGCGGCACATTGATTGTGTGTGTGCCATCATTTGATTTTTTGTGGACATCACATGATGAAATTAATCATCACTTTAGAAGATATTCAAAATCTAATTTAATTAAAAAGTTGGAAAAAGCAGATTTTAAAATTGAGAAGGCGTCATATTGGAACTTCACGTTGTTTTTCCCTGTTAGTGTATTACGTATTATACAAAAAATATTTTCAAAAAAAAATCGTGATGATCTCGTGAAATTACCTAAGTTTTTAAATGAGGTCTTGTTTGTGTTGATGTGTTTTGAG
>JAOZUJ010000095.1 GCA_029938745.1 Candidatus Moraniibacteriota bacterium | reverse complement strand
CAAAATTGCCTCTTCATGAACTTTGATCTGTTTAAATGGCACAGGTTTAAAGTCCTTGTCTTTCTCCTGTATATTCAATGGTCCCATATCTACATGAGGGTGTGCGATATGTTTGTTCAGGGATGCGACTGATATTTTCAACATTGTTGATGCTTTTGTTTTATTGTCATCGCATAGCAACAATGTTTGCAGGAGAGTGTTTGTCTCCTTATTCTTTACCCTACCTCGTAACAAGTTGGCTAACTGTACTATAGCTTCTGGTTGCGAATCATTGTCAGTAAGCATTGACTTCGCTGTAGCGATATTATAAAAAGATGCTGTTTCTTCAAGCTCTCTAGAAATCGCTTCATAATTAGCTTGCGAGGCAGGGGTCTTTTCATCTGTAAGATCGTTGGCTGTTGACTCATCTTGAGCGTTGTCGTTGGCGACAATACTGTTATTTGCTGGAGTAGTGCATGTGTCTTGAATATCCACAAGGCGTCCTATTTCTTGCCATTTGGTATTTTTGAGGTATATTGCAAGAGCTTTGTCTGACAGCCACTTGATGATCATATTCTCAAGTCCACGAGCATTGCCTGGGAGAAAGTTAGGCTTGTCTTACATTTTCTTCTTCAGCATGAGAAACAAGTCGTGTTTATCGCTACCAGAGATCGTGACAGTGTCGCCGTCGGGAATGCGAAACTTTTCCTTGTTCTTTTGGATGAAATGTTCCGCCAGATCAAGTATTGTGTCCGTATTTTCTCGCAAAGGTCTCAACTTGATTGTCAAAGCGCTAATGCGCTCGTACAGATCTAATCTAAACTTGCCATTCTTAACTAATGTATCAAGATCTTGATTGGTTGATGCAATAATGTGAATATTTGTTGTAATGGTCTTATCTGAGCCAACTGACTTTATTTCGCCACACTCAATAAATCTGAGCAACTTTACTTGTGCTGACAGTGATAAATCACCAATCTCATCCAAAACAATGGTTCCGTCCCCGGCCTCTCTTACTACACCATCCCGAGATTTATGTGCGTCTGTGAAAGCACCTTTTTCATGTCCAAATAGCTCACTTTCGAACAGACCTTCATTAATTGCTGTTACATTCAAAAATCTCAGTGATTTATCACGTCGATTACTTAAGTGATGAATGCTTTTTGCAATTAATTCCTTTCCTGTTCCTGTCTCGCCTGTGATAAGAATTGTTAGGTCAGTACAAGCTATAATTTCTACTTTTGGTAGTAGTTCTTCAAAATAAGAACCAACAATCCCAAGTTTTTTCATTATTTGCAAATACTTCATTGATCTCCTCCAGTTTTTGATAGGGAAAACTGTATATTGTAAAATAACATGTTAAAAATTAAGTAATGGTAATCTAACACAAAAGGCACTGCGATGCAATGAATTTAAGGTGGCGACTAGGTTGCCACATTTGATTATATGTACTATGATTTGTGCAATTGATCTGACACAAATAATGCGATTGTTGTTTTACAACAGGAGGGTAAGAATATGAAAAAGGCGATCATTTTTGATTGTGATGGGGTGTTGCGTACATTCTCGTGGCAAGGTGTTTATCTGGCATATTGTGCTATCGGTGAATATTTTGGCATCAATTTTACAACGGTGTGTCCTAGTGTGGATGTGATGCGTGTAAAGTATAGTCATGATTGGCGACGTAATATCAAGATGATGGGCATCTGTGATGTTGCAGATCATCAGAAAGTCAATGAAATCTTTCGGGATGAATATTTTACAACTGTAGAAATGTTTGCATGGGTTCCAGAAATTTTAGAACAACTTGCATGTGAACATGTTGTTACGGTGTACTCAAATAGTTCAGTAGAGAGCGTGGTTGATTCATTGGGTGATGCCGCAGAAAACTGTGCGATGATCATCGGACATGATGAGGTGAAAAATCTCAAACCATCACCAGAAGGTATTCTCAAGATCATAGAATCACTTGACCTTGACCCCGCACATACGATAATGGTGGGAGACTCTGATGTGGATATTGTAGCAGGTAAGAGATCTGGCGTTACAACAGCACTGGTCACATGGGGAGCAGTTGACTCACAAGAGGAGATTGATATGCTCTCAGCATGCAAAGTACTCCGTAATCCAGGAGATCTATTGGCGCTTTTTGATAATTGATCAGTATAACCACACCACATGTGACCATTGTGTCACCTGTGGTGTTTTTTTGTTTCAATACCATTTTGTTTTTAGTTGAAATTAAGGTATAATTTGAATTACTTAATTAATTACTTAATTAATTAAGTAATTCAAAAAAAGTATAAAAAATAAAGTATAAAAATATGGGAACAAAAAAATATCACGAAAGGGAGATTCGTAAACTTATACGTATAGGCAATGGTTCAATGTGTGTCACTATACCAATAGAAGAACTCCGTGAACTAGGCTGGAGAGAAAAACAAAAAGTAGTAGTAAAAAGAGAGGGAAAAAAACTCATAATCACAGATTGGGAAAAGTAATGGACGGACATGCTTTGTCTTGCCGTAGCCTCGGCGAAGGTTGGTTCGTCCACTACAGTTTTTGATTTTTGTGGTAGTAAAAGGTATGATGAGTGTAGTAATGAGATTATCAGTTAAATTTCAAATGTAATGGCACATATTTTCAAAAAACGAATATTGGATGAAAAATTAAAAGAATTTGAAATTGATAATTTTGATGAGAAATTGAAGATCGTTAAGAAATGGCATGATGATTATCACAATGGCACACTCAAATCAGATAAGGAAACTTCTCGTGAACAGGCTTTCAATCAAGATTTTTTTATAAAAATCTTGGGCTATCAAGAAAAGCCTGAAAATCCATATACACTTGAGCCAAAACAGACTACTGATAAAGGACAATTGCCTGATGTGGTTTTGGGGTATTTTGATGATGAGAATAAAAAACCAGCAGCAGTTGTGGAACTTAAGGGTGCAAATATCCCACTTGATAGACCACAAAGGAGAGATGGAAATATGAGTCCTATCCAACAAGCTTTTAAATACAAAACACAATACCAAAGTTGTCCGTTTGTTATCGCTTCTAACTTTTTTGAATTTAGACTTTTTCAAGATACACAATTGCACTATGAAATGTGGACATTAAATGATTTAGTTAATCCAGAGGATGATTATTATAATTTTAAAAAATTCTGTTTTTTACTACAGGCAAATCATTTGATAGCAAAAGAAGGAAAATCCAAAATTGAGGAACTTTTAAGTGATATTCGTATTGATGAAGAAGGAATCAGTAAGAAATTTTATAAAGAATATAAAGAGTTGCGACTAGAGCTTTTGCGAGATGTATACAAAAATAATGACTCAGCTAGAGATGATATTAACTTTGCTATTGAAAAAGTGCAAAAGATTGTTGATAGAATCGTTTTTGTTTGTTTTTGTGAGGATAAGGGACTTTTGCCTA
>JAOZUJ010000094.1 GCA_029938745.1 Candidatus Moraniibacteriota bacterium | reverse complement strand
CCCAACTACTATCATCATTAACTCCTGTGTATTGTACATTGTATGCAAGTCGAAAAACATAATCAGTTCCTGAACTTCTATTATCAATTGAATTGCTTAAATTCCATGTAAAACGAGTCTGATTTGCAGTTCCTGTGCTTACACTAGGATCAGAGCCAGAGTCAAATGATGCCGCTGTATCCGGTGACCCAGAAATATTCGTTAATGTTGCGCTCCCTGGCACATACACCACGCCATCTGCATCAAATTGATCTCTGATATTTGGCCAATATCCTACTGTGCCCTCCGGCACAGTCACATCAACTGTATATGAAATAACCTCCCCAATCGTAAACGGACCAGCAGACGCATTTTTACTTACTGTTGGATGTGCGAGTCGCACAGATGCATCATCAGTGTTATCATCTGATGTATTATTTGTTCCATTTACTTGGCGACCTGTGCCATCATCTTGCGTGTTGTACGCGACAGTTGCAATATTAGTTAAATGCGCATACATACCCAGATCACTGTCAACAGTTGCATTATAGACGATTGTTAATATTTCTCCTGCTGGAATATCTGCTTCCACCACTGGCGCATTTGTATCATTTAGATCAATGGTCCACACTCCTGAACCACTATCATACGCCAATTTATAATCCGCATTTTCTGTCAAACCTGTACCATTGATATCAATAGCTGTTACAACCGGAGCTGTCCCACGCATTCCATTTGCAATTGTATCTGTTACGAGGATATCTCTCGCTGATACACCTCCATCATTTTCGATTGTAACCGTATATTCTACCACATCACTTGGTCCAAGTGGATCAACAACATTTGTAGTATTTTTTGTCAATTCTAGATAAGGCTCTTGATATTCGATATCTACAGAATCTCGATCTGAATATTCTCCACCTGTCGAATTTATACCTGTCATCTTCCATAAGTTATTCACCTCTACACCTTCTGTCACACTTGACACATCCTCAACATCTACCGTAAATTCTGCCTGCCACCAACCACCTTGTGCAACATTACCAAGTTCCCATTCTACCCCAACCAAACCGCTAACCGTGGCTGTTGTCGGTGGACCGTCAAAATTTGATCCTGTAAAATCATTTGAATCAGAATACACCTCTACAGCATCACTATTATACGACATACCTGGCGGCAACCAATCTGTCACCGTAATACTTCCAGCATTAATATTTGTAATTAACGGACTTGCTCCATCATCAGTATTAAATCGCACACGAAATTTTAGATCATCGCCAACAGCAGCATCAACCATGTCCAACCATGTACCTGGATTATTTGGATCTTCAACTTCTTTTGTAACTGATGGAATATCAAGATCAAATTCTGAGGTCGCGTGCGAATCAGTATCACCATCTTGTCGCGTGTTATCAACTTGATCCTCCCATTGACCATGTGAAAATACTTCATTTATCAAACTATCATCAGCAACAATTGGGTCGTTATTATCCCAATCATCATCAACTTCTGCTGAAAAAGTTACTGTAAACGAAGAACTATGGTTTGCGGCAGATAAAACAGATGAATTCCAATAAATATCGGTTGTGCCATCACCATTAACGATAATCGAACTTGGAGCTATGTTTGCGCTTCCACTATTATATGTATAGCCATCTGGCAATAGATCATGAATTGTGATTGATGCATTATTATCATCACTATCATCATCTAAAATATTGTAATACTCTGATGTTGCATATGTAATTGTATAATTAATTACATCTCCATTTCCACCATGTGAAATATTTTCTGATTTATTTATTGTTGCATATGCAGCAGTTACTGATGCATCTGAAGACTGTGTATCAATATCAGTGCCTTGATACTCTGCATCAAGATCTACATAATTGGTAAATACTGTCTTATCTGGGATTGGCGTGCCTGTTACTGGCGTACCATCAAAATCATCATGCACCCTATTTGTGCCACCATTATCCGTCCCAAAATAATCATATCGGATGCCTGCATCATATGTAATAACTTCTTGATCGCTAGCGTTCATTGTACCCAAATCACATTCTATCACTGTCTCACCAGTCGCATTATCACGATCATCCGTACAAGTATGTCCTGATGTTATACCTAAAAACTCAATTCCATCTGGTAAAACATCCTCCACAATCACATCATCAGTTGCATCTGTATAATTATTTTGCACATCAATATCATAGCTATACACCCTATCAAGCGTACCTGTTGCCTGTTCTGTACTCGTTGACTGATTCACGCTTTTATGCATCAGTGCAATTGGCATTACATCTGCTGTAACATTATCTGTCCCTGTAATATCGGACCCTGAACCATCGGGCACAGTATTAACAGTTGCTTCCAATTCATGAATGAGATCATCCATTGCTTCCCACGTTGCATCTCCAGAAAGGTCCACAACTAATGTAAAAGAATAAGACTCCTGTGGTGCAAGATCACGAATATTTACAAATTTAATTGTCGTCTCTCCTGTTACATGATCTGTTGCTGTTGCTGTTGGCATTAAATTACCATCTTCATCAGAAGCAGAATGAAAACGCACTTGACCCTCTGGCGCAGTGCGATCACTGGAAAAAACACTAGAAAATGATAAGTTGTATCCTTTATCACTATTATCTGTATTTTCTACAACAACTCTATACGTCGCCTGACCACCTAAAAGCACAGTGCGGGGTGATACCGAGACACTAAGTACTGGATCAGCACTCGCAGTATGTGTAAAAAACAAAAATACAGCCATTCCAATTACGCCAAAAATTGCGAAAAAAGAAACAGACTGCGCGAAAAAATTTCGTGTTTTCATATGGGGAATTTTTATTTAATTATATTTATATTCTACTTTTGCATTATAACATACCCACCATCATTGCGCCAAAATCCCTCCATCATTACCACGCTCTGATGTTCAACGACTACACATCCAAACTCCCTATCAATTTGCAACCGCGATGTATTTATGAATCCCTTCATAATTTCATCTCGTCTTTCATCAGATAATTGCTCCCACGCAGTAGCATCTTCGAGTACAATGACCATACACTCTTTTTGATTTCCATCAACCTCTCGCATTTCAATGCGCGTCTCCGACTCCAGATCATCCTCTGAAAAAGTATACTCCGCAATACCCGCAATATTCTTTTCTTTTTGTACACTATCATCTTCTACAATTTCTGCCACGCCTTGCTTCTTCTCATCACGAAAACCACCAAAGATGATTACTCCTATAACAATAAAAACAATTGCTACAATACCTACCACAAAAAATAATTTCTTTTGTTCCATGATCTACACATTATTTATTAGACTACTTTAAAAACCTATCCATATGTCATTTCGACTGTAGTGGAGCCCAGTTACCATACGGTACTGGGCGGAGCGAAATGGAGAAATCTCTAAACTCACAGTTTTATCATGTTATTATAGTATTGAGATCTCTCGACTTCGTTATCACT
>JAOZUJ010000093.1 GCA_029938745.1 Candidatus Moraniibacteriota bacterium | reverse complement strand
TCGCAAATATTATCATTGATAACAATGGCGGTGTAGAAGAATTGCAGCAGCAAGTTGACAACTTAGTTAAAGATAAAAAAATGCGTTAAAATATTGACCAAAGTGACAGAAGGTGCAATAGTTAAAATGCTAGTTTATGTAACTAGTTTTTTTGTTTTTTTAACAATTGTGGAAAAAGATAATCAATCATAGTTTTCAACCAAAACGTAGAGAGAGGTGTGGTCATGGAAGAGAAAAAATTTACAATTCCAGACAGTGTGAGTGAAGAGACGAAAGCATGGGCAAAAAAAGAAGACTCTCAGCTCATAGGAGTTGTTTGTCGTGGTAGTGCAGAATTTCCAATAGTCATCTGTAAACATTGTGATTGTCCACGTTTTGCGGATTATCCATGTGATACATGTGAAAAAAGAGCAATGAAAGCTAATTACAAAGAATTCAAGCAAGAAATCGACAGGTTTAAGATTTTTCTTAAACAATATTGACAAGAGTGTTACTGAGGATTTCACGTAGCAGGAGGAGAAAAAATTTTAAAGACCACGCTTATAATATAAGTCGTCGGTCTTTTAATTTTGGTTTAAAAATGATACACTGAGATAGTTAATAAAATCATAAAAACCTATGAAATTTAGTGAATATCAAAAAAAATCTCGTGTGACTGCAATATATCCAAATAAAGATGATAACTTTATTTACCCGACACTTGGGCTTGTGGGCGAATCTGGTGAAATTGCTGAAAAGATCAAAAAAGTTTTACGAGATGATGAAGGCAAAATATCTGATGAGAAAAAAACAGAAATTGGCAAAGAACTTGGCGATGTGCTTTGGTATATTTCACAACTTGCAACGGAGCTCAGTGTTGATCTTGATGAAGTGGCACAGGGAAATATTGATAAATTATATTCTAGAATGGACAGAGGAGTAATACAAGGCAGTGGTGATAATCGGTAATTTAATAGTAGATAACAAAATATTATGAGTGAATATAAAGTAACAATTGGAATGGAAGTTCATGTTGAGTTAAAAACAGATTCAAAGATGTTTTCTGGTGCGCCAAATCATCTTGGTATGGAGGATAGACCGAATACATCAATTGATCCTGTAACAACAGCACAACCTGGCAGTTTGCCTGTGCCAAATCAACAAGCAATTAAATTTGTCCAAATGGCAGGATTAGCACTTAATTGTGAAATTGCAAAGACAAGCAAGTTTGATCGTAAAAATTATTTTTATCCAGATTTGCCCAAGGGTTACCAGATCTCACAGTTTGATATGCCACTGTGTGGATTGGGCAAAATTAAAATTGGTAGCAGAGAAATTGGGATAACGAGAATTCACATGGAAGAAGATACTGGGAAATCAACACATCCAACGGGTGTAGATCATACGCTTGTTGACCTCAATCGTGCGGGTGTGCCGCTTATGGAACTAGTAACTGAACCAGATATCGAAACAGGCGCAGAAGCGAGAATATTTTGTCAAAAGATTCAGCAGGTTTTTCGTTACCTTGATATTGCTGATGCAGATATGGAGCGAGGTCAAATGCGATGTGAAGTGAATGTTTCTCTTCATAAAGAAGGTGATGATAAGCTTAGTGGACAAAAGGTTGAAATCAAAAACCTAAATTCTTTTAAAGTTGTAGAAAAATCAATTGAATATGAAATTATAAGACAGGGTAAAGCACTGGACGCTGGTGAGTCAATTGCGCAAGAGACACGTGGTTGGGATGATAATAAAGGAAAGACTGTTTCACAACGTAAAAAAGAAAATGCAGATGATTATAGGTATTTCCCAGAACCAGATATTCCTCCGATGATATTTACGGATGAATACATAGAAGAATTACGTCGTTCATTGCCAGAATTGCCGTACCAAAAAGAAGAGCGATTTACAGCAGAATATGATCTGAGTGAGGGTAATTGTGCAGTCATTACAGCAGATAAGGATACTGCAAACTTTTTCGAGCATGTGGTCAGTGAACTCATGGATAAGAATAAATGCGGTGAAATGAAATCAGATGTACAAAAGGCTATTAAACTTGCTGCTAATTATATGGTAGGTGAGTTGCAGGGAATAATGTCTAAAGAAAATCAAAAGATCTCAGATATTAAAATATCTGCAGAGAACTTTGCAGAACTCATCGGAATTGTTGCAGACGGCACAATTAACTCCTCAGCAGCACAAACGGTGCTTCACGAAATGTATTTTGGCGACGATGATGACCCGAGTCACATAATTGAAGCTAAAAATCTCGCACAAATATCTGATACAGGAGAATTAGAAAAAAGCGTTAATGCAGTACTAGAAGCAAATCAGTCATCAGTAGATGATTATAAAGCAGGAAAAGAAAATGCAATCAAATATCTCATGGGACAGGTAATGTCGGAAACCAAGGGTAAGGCTAATCCACAAATGGTGATGGAGATCTTGAAAGAAAAGCTTAATTAAATAAATTTAAATACATAGATATGTGGGACGCAATATCACAAATTGCAATAGTATTTCTTGGTGCGGGATCAATTATTCTGATTGCAAAGAAAAATAAGTGGGGCTTTGTGCTTGGTTTAGCAGCACAACCATTTTGGTATATCACAGCAATTGTTAATGAGCAGCGGGGTGTTTTTTTGGTGAGTTTTATTTACACAATTAGTTGGTGTTTTGGCATCTATGAATGGTTTTTTAAGGATAAAATAAAAAAAGACGATTAATTAATGTAATACCCTCATCCGTCCTTTGAACACCTTCTCCCATAGGGAGAAAGGGGCATCTTTAAAGTTCTGGTGTATTTATAAGTGCAACTTGTTTTGGAGTATTAAAATATAGTTCCCTCTCCATATGGGAGAGGGTTGGGGTGAGGGCTTTTGAGAAGGTATTATTGGTTCAAAAATGTATTACAAATTTTTATAGCTTCACTTTCTTTTGTAATATGATAAATCTTCGTACCTTGTTTTTCCCATCTTTTTATCCACGACTCTTGTCTTTTGGCGTATTTTTTTAGGTCTCTGATCGTATTTTCTCGCATTTCTTCAAAGGAAATTTGATTGCGGACATATTTTGTACACCATTTATATTCTAATCCAAAACTTTCCAAACGTGTCCACGGTACGTTCAGGTTATAGTGAGCGTATTTTATTTCTTCAAAAATTCCATTATCAAACCACTTGTCCATTCTTTTTTCTATTCTGTCAAAAAGCACTTTGCGTGGATGTGATATCGCTATAATAAGATGCTGATTTGTATCTATTTTATTCTTGGTGATATTTGGTACACTTCCAAGTTCTGTCGCAACTTCAATTGCTCGTATTAGTCTTACGGGATTATTTCTGTCAACTTTTTTTGCGTATTGTGGGTCAAGTTTTTTGAGTTTTGTGTATAATTCTTGCGGTGATTTGTTACGTAGCATGCTACGTAACACGGGATCTGGTAATACTTTTGGAAATGCTGTGTCTTCGAGAAGTGCTTGTGCCCAAAACATTGTACCACCTGCACCACTTGGAA
>JAOZUJ010000092.1 GCA_029938745.1 Candidatus Moraniibacteriota bacterium | reverse complement strand
GTTGGGTCTTGTGGTGGTTGTGTTGAATAATCTATTCTGACGCTATTGAGCGTTGGGACTGATCCCTTATATAAAATTGCTTTCCACTTCAGATCACTACCAAGATCGGCAAATTCTAATTCTTCATCACTGTTTACTTTTGTCCATGTACCGCCACCATTATTTGTTAGATAATAGTCAATATATGAGTCATCTTCGAGATCTTCCTCTGCTGTGAGTGTTGCTTTGATGATCTTTGTAATTGATCCATTTAACTTCTTTGATTGTACTGTTGCTGGAGAAATTGTCTCACTTGGGAGCATGGAAAAATATACGCCCTGACTTGGATACCATTTTTCATCCCATACAACTGATGGTTCGTCATTACTATTAATTATCATATCAAGCATTTCTGTATTCTCTTCCCCTGACAAACTATCATTATCACCACTTCCATCAGCATTTGCCCAATCCTCACCTGTCCATTGTGTAAAGTGCGTACTTGTCCCACCGCCCTCACTCCATACAACCATTGGACGATTATCTGATGTAATAACCATACCAATATCCCAAATACTCATCCCACCAACTGAAGCTACTGTGTCATATCCCGATGTGTCATCCATTTTGCGCCAGTCTTCATCGTCCTCACCTAGCCATTGAGAAACATTGATCTCTCTATCCCTACCATCATTGTTCCATGCAAGAATTGGCGTATCATTGCTATCTAATACCAGCCGTATGGTCATACCCCAGTCACCTTGATTCCACAGATTATCACCTTCCCAATAATCTCCATCCCATTGGTGCACACCAATGGCACGACCTTCCTCATCAATATTATATGCAATAACTGGATTACCATCGGAGTTTACCTTAATTTGTGGTGCAGCAGTTGAATTTGACATGATAACATCATAATCACCTGCACTATCTAACGATGTCCACTCAGTTCCACTCCAGTGTGTAAAATGTATTTCACGGTCACCACTGTCTCTCCATACCACCATTGGATTATTATCGTCATCTCGTGCTAATTGAATATCATATGCTCTAAACCAACCTCCTAGTATTTCCTCACCCTCCCATGCACTCCCTGTCCATTCTGCATACACAGGCAATCGATGACCTTCTCCCTCTATTCCTGACGCAATCATTGGATCACCATCTGAGCTTGCAATCATATGAAAAGTTGTACCATCATTCCCCTCATAAATAATATATCCCCCAAAGAGACTTTCTGAATCCACTAATGTGCCATCCATTGTTGTCCAGTCATCACCATCCCATTTACGAACAAAGATGAAATTACCGCCTTCAGTAAGATCGGGTATCTCGGGTATAATGCCAACCCACGCAACAATTGGATTGCCATCATCATCTGCAATTATTTGAGGTTTGAGAGCTTGTCCGCATCCTCCACCGGTACCTCCTGTGCCATAATATCTCAAGGTGAAATCAAACTGATCTTGTTCAGAAAATTCATCTTTCGGAATCTTCAAATGACACAATTGATGTTTGTAATCAACTTTATCACTAACAAAGCCAAACTCACATGATCCATACGTATCATCAATGTCATCCATGTGAAATATATCATCGCCAATCTGCACTTCTGTCCAATCCTGACCATAATCATCAGTATTGTCCATGGTAATATCTAGATCATAATATAAATATTCCTCATCATCTGTAATTGTGATGTATGTATATCCATCAGGATGACCTGTAGACGGCTCCCAGAAAGGTTGATATTCTTTTGTTTCTCCCAAAGTATAATAACCATCAAATTCAAAAGGCTGTGCATAATCATATTCATTTGCATACATATAAAGACTTGTGTCAGAACATTCATCCGGGATATTCCACGCAATCTCAATCTCTTTCTCATGTGCCACAACCACATTATGATCTTTTTCTGAGACATCCTCTAATACACTTTTTTCGTCATCTATATATTGTGCATATTCTGGTTCAATTGTATTTCCACATGCTGTCAATTTTAATTGATCAATATCTGCAAATGGCACATCGCGTTGGATAATACGCAATTTTACCTCATTATCAACCGGCTCAAATATAAAGTCATACCCCTCATAGTCTACTGTGAAATGTTGTGCATATTTTTCAACTGGCTCATCATCAATTATTTGATACAAATAATAAGTAGTTGGCGGGGGACCTCCACCGCCTTCAGGACACATAGCAGGTGTTGTTGACACATCCTCACTTCCAGCATCCCCATCCATCGTCACCCACGCATCACCATCCCAATGTGTGAATTTTACAATATTATTCTCTACCCATACAACCATTTGATTTTCATCATCATCTAATGCGATTTTTGGATCATAACCACGTTGACCACTGTTTTGTATACCCTCTTTATCTGCAGTTTGCCTGTCAGCATGCGTCCACACGCCACTTGTTTGCCTGAGTGAATATGATGTATCTCCACTATCATATTGTGCGTCTGTGTTGTTTGTGTCTACGAAATCCTCTGAACTAAAAGTGTCCTCAAATGTAAATTCATTACCATCTGGAATGACAGTGAACGCCCATGTTGTTTTATCGGCAATACCTCCAAAGTCTGTGATTGATGTGTCATCAATGTTTATGTAATATTTTGTGTTGTGTTCTAATGTTGTGTCTGAATCTATATTGAGCGTATCTGTACTCCATCCTTCAATTTTATCTGATGATACATCTATTGTCTCTACTGCTGTATCATCACTATCTTTTTTTATTATAATATTTCCAGTACCCTGTTCCACGCCCTTGTCAAAAGTAACAGAAAAATTTGTATCTGGCTGTGCAACTGTAGAATTATTTTGCGGAAATAAATTTGTAATTACAGGTGGTGACGGTGGATCTGGTGCGGCAAATGTCGTCACTGAAAAAATAAGTGCAAGACACCCAAAAAAAGCTATCCCACCTAAAAGTTTGATAATATTTCCTCTCATATTTTTATCTTTATTTTTATAATAAAATTTCTTTATTTATTATACCACAATATAATACTCGTGCAAAAAAACTTTAATATTCTCAATTATGTTGAGTCTTGCCTCGAAGTGAAGATTTTTTTATTCATTGACTTATGTGTTATTTATGGGTACAATAGATGTGAAAAGTCTTCAGAATAGAATGCTGAATAACCCAGCCGTACTTTTGTAGAAAAGATACTAACTTTTGTTCAAAAGTACGGCTGGGGCATGAAACCCACCTGGATTTTAGGGAAAAAATTATATTTTTTCCGATATCATTTTGTAAAGGGATTCATACGCACTCTTGCATTGAGGACTTTTCATTTACCAAAAAACCACTCAAATTGAGTGGTTTTTTATTTGGCGGGGACGACCGGGCTCGAACCGGCGACCTTCTGCGTGACAGGCAGACGCTCTAACCAGGCTGAGCTACGCCCCCAAATAATATATATTCATATTCAATTTTTCTCCGTATCAGGGGAGAGATTTGAACTCTCGACCTCGGGCTTATGAGTCCCGCGCTCTAACCAACTGAGCTACCCTGAC
>JAOZUJ010000091.1 GCA_029938745.1 Candidatus Moraniibacteriota bacterium | reverse complement strand
CAATCACACTTGAGTTATCCTTGAACGAGACAATACTCCCTTTTGGATTTACCGTAAGGGTATCTATTACGCGTTCAAACAAAGTGTATTCTTGTACAACGCCATCAATGATCAGGGTCGCACCAAAAAAACCATGACGCGAATGTTCAGAATTAGCATTGTTGAGGTCCATGATCTCCACAATAGTCGGATTGCGACTGTGTTTTACGACAAAATAGTCATAATAAAACTGTCGATCCCACGCATCCATTGCAATACCAGGGATGCCCTTCAAAACATCCGGGCCATCATCAATCATATCCACTTCATACACTGCCTCAGGCACAATGCCCGTCTCAAATGTCGTGAGAGGTTTATCATAAACCATCTCTGTCATACGATCGTAATGATCTGCGACAAAATTAGGTCTATTAGCATCCTCATCCAATACATACCGCCGTGATCTTTCAACACGAGTGACCATGGTTAGACCAACAGCATGACAAATTGATACCATATTTGATGACCATGCCGTAACGACATTCATGTTTGGACCAATCTCCACTACACGATTTTCGCTCAACTGTGATTCAAATGTAACTGTGTCTGCCATAAATCCATCTGCAAACAGATTGCACAGTATATTCAACTGCGTACCCACACACTCATCACTCAACTCTACGTTAAAGCAATATTCAAATCTGTCCGACATTAACCGATAAAACTGTTTTACCTGTTTTTTCTGCTTCATCTATCAACCCTCCCTGTAAAAGTCGTCAGCACTAATCTTCAAAATTTTCTGTGCTGCCATCTGCACCGCACACGGCAACATAATCCATTCATACGGCAAAACGATCTGCTGAAGCCGGCTTGCTGATTTTTCCAACTCAACGACTCCTGCCATCATTTCTGTAATTAAGGCGTGTGGAATTTCAACTGCACATTGCATAAGTGGCTCTCCTGCATCATACTCAAGAACTGCCTCATGCACCGTGGGATATGTAAAGAATCGATCATTAACCATCTTTTTACCACGATTGATCTGGTCCTTTATATCCGCCAATACATGTTTATGGGTGTTTAAGTCATACATGCCATCACCACCATGCCGATGAATATCGCATGGATGGATATTGTATATAACAATACCTTCAATGGGATAAATTTTTACCAAACAACCCACCAGAAATATAACCTGTATATTCTTTTCTTTCATTCTTTTGGCAAATGCCTCATTAAATGCATCAAGCGATGCATAATCACTTCTGGCAATCACACAATTCTCTACGCCGGCATCATCTGCTTTGTCCAAGCACTTTGCGCCATGCTTTGTGCTGATAAGAAGTTTGATGTTACTGTTCGGAATACAACCATTTTTCCACGATTTCATAATTGCTCGTCCATCTGTTCCACTACCTGTTGCGACCAATGCTACATTTATCTGTTCCATGATTCCCATTCCTCTCTGTAAATTTTAACTGTTTCAACAAAACTTCTTTTGTTGTTAAAGGACAAAATAAATAAAAAGATAGTCAACGTCCATAATGGACATCAAACTACCTCCTCAATACATAGTATGTCAGAAAATATTACAAAACGCAAGAATAATTCATCAGGGATTAAATCCCTGTATGCACAAGATTCGAAGTCCTGTTTTGCTCTCTAATTTTCATTTTTATCTTCTTTTTTATCATCATCTGCTTCACCCTCATCATCTCCATCAGAGTCTTCTGCGATCTCTTCTATTTGTTCTACACCGTCTTTCATTTTATAAAAGATCCTTTCTGGAAATCTCATATCGAGATATGCCAAGTCATTGCGCCTACTCGGTAAATTCACTTTACTAAAAAATAATTTTGCAACATCAACGATCTCATCAGCCTCTTGCGTTACATCCACCAAAATATACCACCCCTCATCCGTCATGAATTTTACTTCATGTGATCCACGAGATAATGTGACATACGGCTGCTCAATATCAACACTGAGTGCATATTTCAATTCTTCTCCCAAAAATTCGATCTTATCTAAATTTTCTTCTGCAATAACTTGCTCTCCGATCTGCACATCACTACGACTTTTATCAACAACAACAAAATATCTATTTTGTGTGATAATGTCAGAATCAAAAGTAGTAGATTCTTTGATATGACCATTTTCCACAATAAAACAATCACCATTCATGCTACCAATACACCAAATCGGCACAACATTATATTCCACAATATCAATCGTGATCGTTTGTGGAAATTTCTTTGTAATTGTAATATCTTTAATACGTTTGTCAGTTGATATATCCTGTGCAATATCTTTTGTGTTTACAAAAAAATAATTATCTCTTGCAACAAAGCCAACAATTTCTCCATCCATAGAATTTTCTGCAATTTGCAAAATACGTTTCTCATCAATTTTTTCTATACCATTTACCTCAACAATATTCACCTTCACCAAATCAGAACATACAAAAACATATCCCACAATTCCAATAAATAAAATAATTGTAAGAAGAAATAATATCCTCTTCCATGACAATGGTAGTTTTTTATTTTTTGCTCTGTTTACTGTTTTATTTTTCGTACTTTTATTTCGTCGTACGACTTTGCTTTTTGTTTTTTTTGCCATCACATCAGATCATTACGCCATATTGATAAAAAGATCTTCTAAAATTAGTTTTTTGTTAACATTCGTGAATTGTATTTTATGTAATACATCTTCAACCCTGTCAGCCACTTTAACTAATTGAAATTTTTGCGTTTTGTGTGCTGCATTTCGTATACGATATATCCACACATTCAAAAATATTTGGACATATTCATCATTTTTATTTGATAAATCTGTCGCCAATTGCATGCGCTCATATAATTCTTTTTGAAAAAAAAGTTGTAATTGTGTGCGTGCGTACTCTACATTTTCACGAAACTCCTCATCTGTATGCATGCGCTCCAAATATCCCGGACGTCCATCCACATCATCAATATATTTGTCACCATCATACATCTGTTGTAATTGTGTATTATCCACCGTACCAAACTGCACATGAAAACATCGTGAATGAATTGTCCGCAACATCTGCTGAGAGCTATCCGTTACTAAAATAATATAACGATCTTGTTGTGGTTCCTCTAACATTTTTAATAATGCATTTTGTGCAGCATTACCCATGCGATGTGCCTCATCTATAATTAAAACTTTTGCATTCCTATTCGGCGCTAACGCCAAAATTTGTGACGCTTCACGAATTTGTTTCACAGAAATATCATGAATAATAACTTTATCTTTTTTTTCCTCGGCTATTGGCACGATAATACTGACATCACCATCAACCCGATCACACACATTCCATTCACACGTATTTCTCGCCACAATAAGATTATCCGCAAAAGCGCGTGCAATTGTATATTTTCCCACACTTTCTGGACCAGAAAACAAAAAGGATTGATGTCCTCTATCATTGCACATTGCTTTGTGTAGTAAATTCAATTTTTCACCGTGTCCAATGATCTGCTTATTCATATGTTACTGTTTCACGAATAATACTCGTTAATTTTTGTGTAAATAC
>JAOZUJ010000090.1 GCA_029938745.1 Candidatus Moraniibacteriota bacterium | reverse complement strand
CTAACTCTACAGCATACACATTCCGTGCATTTGTATCTGCAATTATTTCAATTTCCAAATTTTCTACCTCACCCTCGATATCTTGCTCTTGATCGCTTTGCACAGATTCTTGTGCAAACACACTTTGCCCTGCACAAACTATGATAACTAGTAGTGCAAGAAAAAAATACTTTTTCATATATTTATTTTTATTATTTATATTTATGTTTTTTATTATAGCACACTTTATGAAAAAAAAATTGACCACAAAAAAAAGGACAGGTCACTGACCTGTCCCTACAATTCCGATAAAATTGAGACTTGTATTCTTACGGCTTTGTTTCGATCATGCGTCCACTGGAACAGTCTGCATCTGAGTTACAACTTGATTTACATTGTGATTTATCAGTAGCACCTCTTGGTGTTTTTGCACAGGTACCACTTGCTGTACATTGTGATTCCATGCATGCAGTTGATACAGTAAGACCACTTACATTAATACATGTTTCATTTCCATCACATTCTTTTCCCTTTGGATCACCATCACCATCACCATCACCATCTTCAAACCAACATTCTGCTGGTAACTTATTTACACCTGGCACAATCATCATTTCTCCAGTTTGATTCGAACACACTGTAACATCAATCGCATTTGGATTATTTGCATTGTGAATTATACAACATAAATTACTACTACCTGGACAATCGAGACTTATGTGTGATTTCATGTCTTCAGAAAGCATGATTGGACTTGTTGCGTTTATTGGATCGTTTGTAATACACGTTGGTGCTTCACAAGATACCAACTTTGGATTTGCCACCACAACATTATGATCACAATCCCAATGCCACTTTCCATCAGCACCTAGAGTCGGCGTTGTATTAGTACAATTTAAATCACAATCACAAAGCGTATACTGACCTGATGGAGGTGTTGTATTTGTTAGTTTGTCTGGATGCTGTGTTCCACATTTCGCAGCTGGCACTTCTCGTTTTGCGCTACATGGACTGCCAGTTGTTGGATCTCCATAGTATAGACCGTCACAATCCCAAGTTACGCTATTTCCATAATCAGGAAAGGCAGGTCTTATTATTGGCGCTCCTATATTGCAAAAGTACGAGGCCGGCAAACTATTCCACCCCACATCCGTTTGTGTTGCTGGCACATCAATTTGAGTAGACGAGCTGCACGCACCGTCAGCTGGACAGTAAGAAACATTAATTGTTGGTGAATTTGTATTAGCTGTCACGCCATCACGACCAATCTGTGCTCTAACAGTCTTATTGCCAATGGATGAATAACTACATACATGCGTACTACTTGTCGTCCATCCACTCCATCCACTACCGCAATTATATCGATATTGAATATCTCCTCGCGCTGTTCCTCCTATTGAGCCAACTGACAAGTCAACACTGGCAGACCCTCCTGTGTGTAGTAAACAATTAGCACTAGCAGTAAGCACACCCGTCAATGTTCTACTCCTATTTGCATAACAATTAAGACTTCCACACTTCCAATTCCATGTCCCATCATTTGCTACCGTATCAATCCACCTCAAAGCTCCATCTCCACACAAGCCAGACGTCGGACGAGATGTGAGTGTTTTCCTATGCGAAGTGCCACACGATTCCTTTGGTGGACATGGTGGAACTGTATAATATAATGTTTTTGTTTTTGACTGATCCCAACGACTCTCTCGCAATTTATAATCAGCTCTCACCCTAACACTGTTATTCCCAACTCTAGACCCGTCCCATTTTGAAAAACTGTATGTTCCACAGTTTGCACGCTCTTTTGGACAATATCTATGTAACACACGTGTGCTATCAATATAAACATAGGCATTAATTGATGCGTTATTACATACCTTAATCTTCGCCGTACCTGTTATTTTTGTTAATGTTGCATCACACACAGGATTTGCACTTGCTGTAACGTACATTGCATATCCAAGTGCACCCCATGGTGCTGGTGGTGGCACATAGAAACTTATTGCGCCTACATTATGTGAAAACAGCAAGCCACCCCCAACTATCACAAAAATAAATGATGCCATACCATTACCTCCACGTTTTTTACGTGTCACTAATAATATTGCAATGATACCAACAACAGTTACAAATAATACGCCATAAAAAATCATTTGCATAACATCTTTTTTCTTTTCTGCTGTCGCTGTATTTGTTTCACTTGATTCACTTTTTACTACAAATTCTGCCTCATCAAGAACTTTTTTGTCACTATTTACCAGCGTAACCGCAACAACAGGGTCAATACACTCATTTTTAATTTGTACCTTTCCTTCTACAAGTGCGACAGAAAAATCCATCTTTTGATCAACAGCAGAACCACATACATTCCCATTGCCATCATGGATCTCAACACTGTAATACGCATCTTGTGGCTCAATATCTGGCAAATCCTCACCATGAGCACGAGAGCCAAAAAATAAATCTGCTCTACCTGCAATATCAAACAATATATTTGCAGTATCACCCGTAGTATAACGATCCTTATCTAATTGCGCATTAAGAATCGTACCAGACTCGCCTTGTACCACATAATGAACAGGAACTATATTTGAGAGAATAATACCATCATTGCTCAACAATTGTAATGCAGCGTCATATGCCCGTGGTTTTTTCTCCTTTGGTATCTGCCATTTCATATTGCGCATTTCACCTACAGCGAGACTCTCTGCCTTCAGAATTTCCTGACCTAACAATTCTCCAAAAATACTACCTTCATATGACAAAAATTGTGGCCTAAACCTACTATCGGTATTATTTAAATTTTTTACATCGCATTGTACATAAATATTTTCATCAACTCCAATATCTACACCAGCATCTACGCTATACTGTGTATTATCACCCTCTACAAGCACAGCACAATTATTTACCAATATGCCCTCACCACTATCTACATTGACATTTTCAACCTCAGCAATAGCAAGTGGCACACCGTCTGTTGTCGTCACAAAAAGCACAATGGTATAATCACCTGAAAAAACTGCTGGCACATCATACACAATATCTCGACTAACTCTCTCTCCAGAGTTAAGGCTAATAACATCTTCATACACTTTTTCACTAACAGTAAAATTGTGCATAACACCCTCTACATCTGGAGCAGGAAGTTGTTCTGCCAATTGCACAGAATAGCGTATATCCGGCTGAACAGTCTCACCTTCATTGACAACATCAAAACTTATTCGTACAAGACGATCAATTTGTTCAATAAATGAAACATTGTCGAGTTCAACATTTGCAACAACAACTGCATCTTCTAAATCAACACGATCAATTGATACTTGTTCATTTTCCTGTGCAAAAACATTTTGTGTTGTACAGAGCAATGCAAGTAATGCAAAGAAAAAATACTTTTTCATATATTTATTTTTATTATTTATATTTATGTTTTTTTATTATAACACACTTTATGAAAAAAAAATGATTCCATGTCAATTATTGACAAGACGTGTAAATATGTACATAATAAAGTACCTATCTCGCCTTACCTCATCAGTAAGTGGGTAATAGGCAATCTAAATTATCAATAATCTTATGACATCAAAAAATTCCATCACACATAA
>JAOZUJ010000027.1:4308-12844 GCA_029938745.1 Candidatus Moraniibacteriota bacterium | reverse complement strand
GGGCCAGTAGCTCATCTGGTAGAGCGCCTCACTTGCACTGAGGAGGTAGCGGGTTCAAGTCCTGTCTGGTCCACCACTTCACTCTTGCTATCGCAAGAGTTACGCGGTGCGAACATCACAATACTATATATAAAACTATACTTTTATTGTTAAGTGTGAAGTGGTGTCCCGCGAAGCTCGTATAGAGCGAAGTAGGATTGATTATCACGATTTTTATGTATTATGTTTATTTATTATCAAGTGAAATTCATGAGAAAATATATACCGGAGTCACAAGTGATTTAAAAACTAGATTAGCTGAACATAATAATGGAAATGTAAAATATACAAAATCAGGTATACCATGGAAAGTTAGTTGGTATTGTGCATTTGAAAATAAAAATCAAGCTTATGATTTTGAAAAATATTTGAAATCAAGTTCAGGTTACGCATTTAGGAATAAACGATTAATTTAAAATGATGGGCGATTAGCTCAGTTGGTTAGAGCGCGTCACTGATAATGACGAGGTCCGAGGTTCAAATCCCCGATCGCCCACAATAAAAAACACTCCAAATTTATTGGAGTGTTTTTATTTTTGTTATAGATTAAAACAGGGTTTCTTTTTCTGGAAATTCAATGGACATTAGTCCACGCTCAATTTCATCCATTGTATCAATAAAAAATACTTTATTCACTTTATGTTTATTGATAACTGTTGTATCCAGTGGTAGTGCAGTAATTGTATCAGTGTGTCTATTGCCACGATAGTCTAATTCTGAAATTTTGAGTTCATCTCCGGTTGTAAACATTATGTGTTCATAATCTTTTGCAAAATGTACGTTTCCGACAGTTTGTGAAAAACGAATAATGGATTGCATTTGATCTTCGCTCCGCACAGGTTGTGTGTCCCAATCACGCGCAAAATAAATAAATATTTCAAATGGAGAATAAAATAATAATTTTTTACCATCATCTGAAAAATGGGCACCAACGATATTTGTTCCGAGTTTTTTTGCATAAGTACTGTTGTCACCTTTATTATAAATATATAAGTCGCCACCATTATCATTAATAACGATTGCACGATGATTGTCGTAAGAAATGAGTCTATAATTATTGTGAGAGTTATCAATATCAAAAGAGGTGAGAACTTTGAAATTTTCGCCTTTTTTGGCACTATCATATAGTATTTCGCCTGCTGTATTCATAATATAAATACCATCATCTGCAAAATCATACGCAATAACATCTGTTGCAAATTCCTCTGGCAATAGAGTGATTTCTTCAAAATCTAGTTTTGTGTGTAATAATTTGTTTGCAGACAAAAAATAGATGGCATTTTTTTCTTCTGGATCCCATCGCACAGAACGTAGGTTGGTGTACGTGATGAAGTCAGAAAGAGAAAAATACTTATTTGTTTTTGTATATGCAATAATATAATCTTTTATACTATTTGTGTCTGTTTTTATAACAGGTATAATCAAATCTTTGCTTGTAGGTGACCATTCAATATTTTCATATTCATTTTCTGTAAAAGTGATTTGAGGAAATACAAAAGAGTTTATTGATTCATCCTTTTTTGTATCAAAAACATGTACGAGAAGAGTTTTACCCATTTGTCTTGTTGTAGCAAAAATGTTTTCTGCTGGTGCGGGAAAAAATTTATCTATATTTGTAATGTTAAATTTTGTACGTTCATAATTTTCACGTAAGAGAAGGATGTTCCATAACTCAGTAGATACGCCACTGTGAATATTAATGTGTTTGCTCCACGTTTTAAATTCATCAGTAAAAATAGAAAGTTTATATTCATTTGGTCGTAATCCAGTTATGAGATAGGAATCATTGATAATATTTACCAATCGTGATTTTGGAGGTTTATCATTGAGATGAATTGAAATATCTTTTGGGTTTGTTTTTAAGGTGAGCGATCCTGTGTGTATAAATATTTTTTGCTTTGTATCATGACGATAGCCAAAAACAAAAAACAGCACCATCCCTGTAATCAAAAAATACGAGATAAAAAGTGTCCAGAAAAAAATACGACGAGTAATAGGGGTTTTCATAATGTTTTGGTATACTGATTATACTAACTACATAGTATAATATATAGTATACTACAAATCAAGCATATTGTGGTGTATACTATAACATGTGCTATATAAAAATAAAATTAAAAATATATGAATTCTTTTATTGCAAGTTCCATTTTTTTTGTTGGTGTTATTATTGCCATCGGAGTTGTACTTGCTCCAATTGTGAAAACAGCATGGACATCTCGTATTTTGATTGCAAGCTATATCTCTTTGTGTCTCGTTATGCTCATGCCTGATAATCTGCTATTTGGAGTGTATGCAAATATAATTTATTTTTTGAGCATAGTAGTGATTTTTGCCTTGATAGAAAATAAATTTTTTGATGTTACGGCGTGGTCTGTTGGGAGGTTTAGTTTTGAATCTATTGGGATATCGGTGCTAACAGTATTTTTTATTGTTGCAATTATTTGTTTTTTGGTTCCGTGGGAACAATTGAGTTTCGTTATCCCAGTAGATCGTTTATATATATTTTTTAATGAGTATATATTTTATATAGCAATCACACCGCTTATATTTTCTATTTTATTTTCCAAGAGATTGCATTTCTAAATTAAACATACAATAAAAAACAGTCTATCTATAGTATAGACTGTTTTTTTATTGTGTTGTGAGTGTGGAGGGATTTTCATCCGAAGGATGGTCATCCTTCGGCTGGGAACCTTGTTGTTAATAGATAAATATAATATTTTTTATATTTATGATTAAAAGTATTGTGGGTGTAGAGGGATTTGAACCCCCGACCGTCGGCTTAAAAGGCCGTTGCTCTACCAACTGAGCTATACACCCAATAAATTATTGTAAATTTGAATTCAAAAATACAACAGTATTGATTATATAAGATAAAATATGCTCTGTCAACCAGTGAGGTTATTTGCATTATGAAATTAATTATAACATGATATTGTAAGAAGTAAAAAGTAGTAAAAGTGATTGTGGCTTTTTTGTATATTGTGTTGTATAATTTATTGTATATGAAGTATATTTTTATAACAATTTTGTTTGCATCTGTTTTTGTTTTGTCTGGATGTATCGATAGTTCAAGTAGTGCAAATGGTGGCGTACTCAAGAGCGAAGATGAGGGTCGTACATTTGTTCCATATAATGTTATTGATGAGGAACATTCATTGGCACGTTATGATATTTTATCACTTGCAATTGACCCATCAAATAATGATATTGTATATGCTGGTACTAAATTACAAGACATGTTCATTAGTGAAAATGGTGCACAATCATGGACGCGAATGCAAACAGCATTGACGAGCATTGCTAGCATTGTTGTAAATCCATTTAATACACAAACATTATATGTTGGAGGTTTGCATGAGGGTCGAGGGATTGTGATAAAAAGTGTTGATGCGGGACAAACATGGGAACGCGTTTATATAGAACCGCAAGATGGTACAAATATTACAGCGATGGTAACCTCACCGGTGGACGGTAATATGGTTTATATCGGTACAAGTGGTGGCACAATTGCACGCACATTGGATGGTGGCGCTACATGGGAGAATCTTTACCACGCAAAAGACAACAAACCAGTTAGTGATCTACGAATCGACGCAGGGGACACACATACATTATATGCACTTATTCATCAAATAGATGTTGTCAAATCACGAGATGATGGCATAACATTTGAAAGTATAAAGGCTATGGAACGTGAAGACGATGCAAAAGATAAAATATATGATGGCAAATTGTATTCAATGGCAGTAAGTCCTGCGGTTTCTGGTGTTATTGTTGTCGGCACAGATAAGGGTATTTTTCGCTCAGATGATTATGGATATACATGGAATCCTGTTGATGTAATCGCAAGTACAATTGGCATACCGATTCATGCAATTGAGATTAGTCCACACAATGCAAATCAATTAGTGTATGTTGCAGCAAAAGCGGTATATACGAGTGTCGGTGGTAGTTGGTCAATTACAGATACAGCAAGTAATCGCAGTGTCAGTGTGATCATGCATGATCCGATTGATGCTAACGTTGTATATTTAGGACTTATAAAGATAAAATAATTATTTTAATAAATGTAAAAAAATGTATCAAGATATTATAGAATTACATAGAGTAGACTTAGATAATGCAATAGCACATTTTGATAAAGAAATAATGAAATTGCGCACAGGACGAGCGAATCCTGCAATTGTAGAAGAATTAAACGTGGATTGTTATGGTGTGCCAACACCAATTAAACAAATTGCAAATATTTCTGTACCAGAGGCTCGTCAGTTACTTGTGCAGCCATGGGATAAATCAAATTTAGAAGCAATGGAAAAAGCAATTACAGATGCTGACCTTGGTGTGACAATTTCAAGTGATGGCATTGCTGTGCGATTAACATTGCCACCAATGACAGAAGAAAATAGAACAGATCTAGTAAAGATTTTGGGTGCAAAGGCAGAAGAAGCGCGCGTAGGTGTGCGTACAGCACGTGAAGATGCATGGAGGGAGATCCAGCAGGCAGAAAAAGCTGGTGATATGACAGAGGATGATAAATTTGCAGGAAAGGACGCGTTGCAAAAAGTCATTGATGAATACAACAAAAACATCGAAGACATGAAAGCAAAAAAAGAAGAAGAAATAATGACAATTTAGAGTCATTGTTTCATACATTATTTCTGCGCAATAGATTGTGCGTAGTATTTTCGTTAATTAAATTAAGTGTTAAATAAATAAAAGGTAAAAGGTATGTTTGTAACGATATTGATATTTGGGCTGATATTAGGGGTGCTTATTTTTGTTCATGAATTGGGACATTTTTTGACAGCAAAAAGAAACGGCATTACATCACATGAATTTGGTTTTGGCTTTCCACCACGAATTTTTGGTATGGTGAAGGATGAAAAAACGGGTAAATGGCGGAAAGTGTGGGGAAATAAAGAATATCATGGTGATAATACGTTGTATTCTGTGAACTGGATACCACTGGGTGGCTTTGTGCGCATTAAAGGTGAGAGTCCTGTGGATACAGAGGGGAAGAAAATGGAAGAGTTGTCAAAAGAAGATCAGGAATTCGTGAAAATGTCTACAGATCCGGATAGCTTCGCTGTACAACCAAAGTGGGTACGTTTTCGCGTTCTTGTAGCTGGTGTGACAATGAATTTTCTTTTGGCATGGGTGCTTATAGCAATCGTTCTTATGCTTGGCGCACCAGAGCCAAAAAGTGAGGAATTAGATCCAAGTAAAGTTGTTGCAAATATTGGTGTGCAAATTGTAGAAGTTGAGCCAGAATCTCCTGCAGATGAGATTGGATTGAAGGTAGGGGATAGTATTGATACAGTGTGTCATGAAGATGAATGTACGGAAATTACAACAGCAGATCAATTACGTGATACGATCTTTATGTATCAAGGAGAAGAAATTGATGTACATATTACACGTGGCAAAGAACAAATAGTTGTCAGTGGTGTGCCACGTACTGATATCGAAGAGGGGCAGGGAGCGCTGGGAATTTCAATGATGGAGACCGTACTTGTACAATACCCATGGTATGAGGCAATTTGGGAAGGATTGATGCGTGTCATTAGTTTGACGATAATGATACTTGGTGCATTTTGGATGCTCTTGTCCTCCTTGTTTACTGGTCAGGGCGTGAGTGCTGAAGTTGCTGGTCCTGTTGGCATTGCAATGATGACACAACAGATGCGTGATTTGGGATTTGTATATCTTTTGCAGTTTGCTGCAATTTTGAGTATAAATCTTGGTATTATTAATATTTTACCAATCCCAGCACTTGATGGTGGACGAATTGCATTTCTTATTATTGAAGCAATAAAAGGGAAGCCAATAAATCAAAGAGTTGAAGGAATGATCCATACAGTATTTTTTGTAGCATTGTTAGGCTTTATGGCATGGATTACAGTAACTGATATATTAAAATTATTTTAAAAGGTAACGTTAGGGTAACGTTACCCTAACGTTACCCCTTCATAAAACTATGACACAAGAAATACGAAAAATCGTTAAGAATGGTGCAGGTACATACTACATAAGTATTCCAAAAGAAATGATAAAAAAATTAAAGATGAAAGAACGACAAAAAGTAACTGTACGCACAAGTGGCAAAAAAATTATCATTGAAGATTGGGAACCTGTCGACCGAAAAGGTGGAAAATAAAATATTACAAGATAAATAAAAACAGGTTCGCATGAACCTGTTTTTTGAATTTTGAAGATAAATTTTTCTATCGCCCAATCCCCTTATAAATTACATCATTTTTCTCAATTTCCTTTTTATCAAGAATATTTTTTCCATCGATGATCACCTTGATATTATTCTTTTTGAGTAGTGCACCATTGATGTCATCAAATTCTTTATGATTTGTAACGAGGATAATAGCATCTGATCTTTTGAGAAGTGTTGCAAGTGTTTTGACAGATGACTTTTCTTTGATATGTGGATCAAATGAGTGAACTACTGCGCCGTGCTTATTTAGCGCATTAACAATATCATAATACGGTGATTCACGGTCATCATCGACATTTGCCTTGTATGCAATGCCAAGGATTCCAACATTTGTGCCATTGAGAGGCATTTTTGCAAGATTTAGTTTATCTTGGAGAAGCTCAACAGTATATTCTGGCATTGAATTGTTGATCGTGCGAGACGTGCGGAGGAATTTGTGGTCAAAGCCCGCTTGTTTTGCGCGTTCAATGAGATAATAGGGGTCAACTGGGATGCAATGTCCACCAATACCACATGAAGGATAGTGTGGCATAAATGCAAATGGTTTTGTACTCGCGCCGTCAATAACATCTTTGACATCAATATCAAGTGCATCAAATGATTTAGCAAGTTCATTGACAAATGCAATATTAACATCACGGAAAGAGTTTTCTACAACTTTACATGCTTCTGCTTCACGGATATGTTTCATTGGATGAATTTCACCATCAATAATCGATTCATAAAAATCAATAGATTTTTGGAGACCTTTTTTGCTAAATGCACCAACAACACGTGGAATATTTGTAACATTCCATTTTGGATCACCTGGGTTGATGCGTTCTGGACAGTGTGCAATAAATACATCCGTTCCAATTTTGTAACCATGCTCTTCAAATATTGGTCGGACAACTTCTTCACTTACACCAGGGTTTACAGTAGATTCAAGCACAACTAGAGCGCCTTTTTTGAGATTTGATGCAATCATTTCGCATGCGCCTCGTACTGGGGCAAGATTGGGATTGTAGTATTTGTCTACTGGTGTCGGGACACAGATGAGTATGATGTCTGCTTTTTTAATTTCTTTTTCATCAGATGTCGCCTTGATAGGAAATTTTGGCAAATTCTCATATAAATATTCTTCCTCGATTGGAGACTTTTGTTTGTTGATAAGGTCGACTTTCTTTTTGTCGAGTTCAACGCCAATGACATTGTAGCTACGCTGTTGTGCTCGCACAGCTAGTGGAAGTCCGACGTAACCCAGTCCGATTACTGCTACTGTTTGTTTTTTCATGATGATATTATTACAATTTAACCTCTTATTTACCATACTCGTATTTTGCCATAAATGCAAAAGTATGCAAGACTTATGTGTTTGGATGTTGGGTCGTATCGTTGTATAATGATAGTTAGGATATTTTAACAGAAGTTGGTAGGAAAATTATATAATTTATTATTTAGGGGAAATTATGATCATAGGAATTAACGCATCATTTTTGCGTAAACCATATACTGGCATTGGACAGGTGACAACACATGTATTAAATGAGTTAGCGCATCGTTCACAAACTAATAAGTCAATGAAAAACCACAAATTTTTTATATACTGTGAAGATGGATGTGACATTGATTTGCCAAAGAATTTTCATAAGAAGTCATTTCTACCAAAGTTTTATAAGCGAGATGATCTGTTTCGCAAATTGTGGTGGGAAAATCGTATGGTACTTCAGCAGGCACGAAAAGATAAGTGTGATGTTTTATTTAGTTTGTATCAATCAGCGACAGTTAATAAATATACAGATATAAAACACATAATGCTTGTGCATGATGTGATTCCACATATTTTTCCGGAGTATGTGGATAATTTGCGAAAAAAGATCTATTGGCAAAAAGTTGAAAAAGGTATGTATGCGGCAAATAAGATCATTACAGTGTCTGAGCATACAAAAATCGATTTAGAGAAAAAATTAAATATTAAAGCAGCAAAAATTATTATTGATAATATTGCGGTAGATCCAATCTTTCATGAAAAATATCATGATGAATGTGTGAGTAGAATATTGAAAACATACAAATTGAAAAAAGAATATATTTACAGTGGTGGCGGATTGGAAATGCGAAAGAATATGGACGGCACATTGAGGGCATATAAGGCACTGCGTGATAAATGGAAAGATGCACCAGATCTCGTGATCTCTGGTACATTGATGCCAGAGTTGTCACCAATGATTACGGATGTAGATAAATTGGTAAAAGAATTGAATATCGAAGATTGTGTACATATTT
>JAOZUJ010000027.1:0-4208 GCA_029938745.1 Candidatus Moraniibacteriota bacterium | reverse complement strand
ACGGATGTAGATAAATTGGTAAAAGAATTGAATATCGAAGATTGTGTACATATTTTAGGCTTTGTGCCACAAGAGGATCTGCCAGCATTGTATCGTGGGGCAAAATTATTTGTATTTCCGTCACTTTATGAAGGATTTGGTATGCCAGTGCTTGAAGCGATGAGTATGGGTACACCAGTATTAACTGCAAATAACTCTTCACTTGCAGAGGTTGGTGGTGAGACTGTCGCATATGTGGAAAGTGAAGATGATGAAGAATTGTGTGACAAAATGTTAGAGTTGTTGCAGGACGATGCACAATTACAAAAAATGAGTGTTGAGGGAAAAGAACGCTCAAAACAATTTTCATGGGACAAATTTATTACAACAATTTGCGATACGATGTGTCAATAAAATATGAATATATTAGTTGCAAACAAAAGAATATTAACGGTGATGAATGTGGTTGTTGTGAGCACATTGATATTTTTGTTTCATTTTGGTTTTTTTAGTAATGAAACGTGGTTTGTTTTTATCCTTCTTTGTGCAGGCGTTTTTGTTCTTGCCCTGTATCGCCCTGTGATCGTTTTTGCGCTTTTGATTGGAGTAATTCCACTTGAAATTATTAATATCGTACCAGATGAATTTTTACTTGTATTGCGACCGTATCAATTTTTGATGATTATTCTTCTTATAGTAACTATTGTGCGTCGTGTATTAGGTCTGTCAAAAGAAAGGTTTTTTTCATGGAATGTTATTGATACTCTCGTTACAATTTTTGTCGGACTTGGTTTTATAAATTTATTGTGGACAGATTATTTTTCTGTGTCAGTAAAGCAGTCAGTCATATTATTCTCATTTGGTTTATTGTATTTTGTCGTGCGGTTTTTTGTACGTAGTAAAAAGGATGTGTTGGCATTGTTCCCGATTATGATTTCGAGTGGTGTTGTAGTTGGTGTGTATGCAATTGTGCAAAATATAATGTTCCTGACAGGAGGTAATCATCAAGAAGTGATGCCAGGGCGACCAAATGCAACATTTAGTGAGCCGGATTGGCTGGGGATGTATATTGTTTTTATGATTGCTATTTCTTTGGCGTACTTATACTACAATACATATCACAAACATTTATGGAAATTTTTTGATTATGCGCTTTATGGTGCAACGAGTGTATTTTTTGTAACACTTGTTATTACGGTGGCTCGCAGTGCGTGGGTTGGTGTGTTTTGTGTGATTGGTGCATATGGTGTGATATTATTTTTTGGGAAGAAATATAAATTATTTGCAATGCATATGTCTTGGGTTGCAAGTATTATTATACTGAGTCTAATAATTGTGTGGGGATTTCATTTGACGAATTTTGAATTACTTAATCGTGCTACTAGTACTGGGACAGGATTGCAAGAAATTACTGTTTCGTGTGTGCCCAGTGGACAGACATATGGGTCCGTTCCTACGACAATCAATGACGTAAGTGAATTGGAGCAATACAATTGTCGTCATATCAATCTAGAAGAAATAGAATTAGAAACAGCAGAAGGAAACACTGTGACAAAAATATACAGAACAGATCCAAATGTGGCAGTGCGTGGTGATGTGTATGGAAAAACATTTATACTAATAAAACAACAACCATTTATCGGATATGGATGGGGTAGTAGTAGCACATTACTTGGTGAGGATGAAAATGGCACATCACTCAATGCGAGTAATATATTTTTAGAAACAGCATTGTCAATTGGAATTGTTGGAGGAGCCGTTTTAATTGCAATATTTACAACAATTATTATTTTTGCAGTTAAGGCATTGCGCACTTCGTCAAATATGATGAGTAAAAGCATTGCTATTTTTGCAATACTCGGCACAGTAGCAATTATTGTGCCAAATTTATTTAATGCAGGACTATTCTTGGGATTTGTATGGATGTTCTTTGGAATTGTTGCAATTTTGAGAAAAGTGTAGTAGTTTTTAGGTTATTGCATACATCTGTTTTTTTAAAATTTAACATGTAAGGAGTTTTACTAATGGATAATATTGGAAGATTGTCATGTAATCATGAATCTGCTTTTCACCAAAATAGAGTTCGTGCACATGGTATAAAACCTTGTGACAATGAAGTCAGTGGTTTGTTGTCTGGAACGCATGTTGATGTTTTTCTGGAAGGTTCAACACAACAATGCATCGTTGAATCTGAATATGTGGAGCCGTATTCATTTTGTGCTCGCAATGCACGCTCAGGTATCGTGCACTGTCGGTTTACATCTGCAACAGCAAAAGAATTACATGAAAAAGGTTGTGCACGGAATATGAAGCTCGTTATTTGAGTTTTGGCTCAATCTAGTATATCAACAGGGTCGCATAATATGCAATCCTGTTTTTCTTTGAGTTTTTATGATAGACTTGGTATAAATGAAAATAGCAATAGACATTCGCAATGTTGGAAAAGGGCGCACTGGTGATGAAGTGGTGTTTTTTGAGTTGGTAAAAAATTTGGCGCTTATTGATCATGATAATAATTATACATTACTTATTGATGACAGAAGCGATGATGAAATAAATGAGATTGAAAATAGCTTAGAAATCATAAACAAAAATAATTTCACAATAGTGCAGCTGGGTAGTGGTAATAAATTTGTGTGGAATGGGTGGAAGGTTGCAAAGTATTGTGTCAAAGAAAAAATTGATATTTATCACACACAATACATTATCCCATTTTTTATTCCAGTTACTACAAAGATCGTTACGCATATTCATGATGTGTCGTTCAAAGTGCACAAGGAATTGATCTCAAAAAAAGATGCATTTTTTTTGAATCGATTAATCCCACGTGCAGTCAATAAATCTGATGCAGTAATTGCTGTATCACAATTCACAAAAGATGAGATTATCAAATACTATAATGTTCCAGCGGATAAAATTAGTGTAATTTATAATGCATCTAGTTTAGTTGAAGTGAATACAGATGAAAAAAGTGTTCGAGAAAAATATAAATTACCTCAAAAATATATTTTAGCACTTGGCACAATGCAACCACGCAAAAATATCCCATTTCTTGTCGAGGCTTTTGCTGGAATTGCAGATAAAGTGTCTGATACATATTTAGTGCTTGCTGGCAAAAGGGCACATAATTTTGATGAACAAATTGAACAAATTATTAAAAAATATCCAAATATTAAAGATAAAATTGTTTTTACGGGCTACGTAGATGAAGATGATAAATTTTTGGTATATAAAATGGCAGATGTGTTTGCATTTCCGTCATTATATGAGGGTTTTGGTGTGCCAATTTTAGAGGCATTTTCGGCACGGACAGTTGTGGTAACAAGTGATATTATGCCACACAAAGAAATCGCAAGTGACAGCGCATTATACTTTAGTCCTACTGATATTGACCAATGTGAGAAAACATTGTATGATGGTTTAGTTAATGTTAGAATAAGAGAAAGTATTCTTACAAGAGAAAATCAACAGTTGGAGAGATTTTCTTGGCAAAAGTCTGCACAAGAATTACGAACACTCTATAAATCACTAGTTTGATCTTTGAGATTAGTGAATTATTATAAAAATAAAAAATAAGAGTGTTTTTTGTGTGTATTAAAATTATAAATTATGAAAAGAGGGTCCCAATCAGCGTCTATAAAAAAAGAAAAAATGAGTACGAAAAAAAAGTGGATTGTTGGTAGTATTATTGCAGTTGTACTTGTGGGGAGCATTTTACTTGTGGGTGCGACAGTTTTGAATAAATTAGCACCAAATAGCAACGTATTTGGTAGTATTGTAAAATCAATCCCAGGTGTTGAAAACAAATTACAAGGTGAAGATGATGGACGTATCAATATTGTATTTTTAGGTATGCGTGGTAAAGGCGTTGCTGGTGGAGGAACTTTGGCTGATACGATTATGGTAGTAAGCTTGAAAGAGCAGACAAATCCAGAAGGAGCGAGTACATATAAAGCATCAATGGTGTCAGTGCCACGTGATATGTATGTGACAATGCCAGGAACAACATCAAATATGAAGATCAACAGTGTGTATCATTATGGTGAGGAAAAAGGTGATGGCAAAGGCATGGAAGCAATGAAGCAAGTTTTACAAGATATTACAGGACAGCCGATGCATTATGCAGTCGAGATCAATTTCGCAGGTTTTCAGCAAATTGTAGATGCACTTGGCGGTGTGGAGGTCAATTTAAGTGAGGAATTTATTGAGCCAGTACAGTTTCATGAAGA
>JAOZUJ010000026.1 GCA_029938745.1 Candidatus Moraniibacteriota bacterium | reverse complement strand
AATAACAATATGCAAATTGCTAAAACTGTAAGATCTATTAACAAAACATACAGAGGAGTATCATTTACCCAAAAAACTGAAATTACTCTACTAACTGATAATTCTGGAAACTATTTCATAAAATCACCCGGACAACTTACGAGAATGTCACAAGAAGATGCACAAGACTATTTTCAAAAAAACTTCAATGATTTTTGGAAATACCTAGAACTTAACAATCTTTATGAGAAATTTCCTGAGCTTTACACAAAAGAAGATGCTTTGGAAATACAACAACTCTACGCTACTACACCAAAAAAGAACGTTGAGGATAACAATATCAAAGTTTATGATTATTATGAAAACTTTGTAAATTATTTAGGCTAGAGGGAAATTATTTCCCTCTCCCATCAAAATTGTGAAGAATTCATGATTTTGTAGGAGATCTTTTACAACAGAATATCAACTAATTATTTGCGAACAAACATTGTGTAATGATTATATTTTATACACTTGTCAATGAATATTAACACATTGTTAATATCAATAAAAAGCCTTATTTTAAGCGAAAAATGAATGTTTTATACATACAAATTTTGCTCTACTGTTGCAAAGGGCTTGACAAGTTCTGAAAATCGTGTATAATAGATTCTTAGAAGTTAAAAAGTTAAATCGAAATTCAACATGAATTACGAAAAAATAATCACAACCCAAAACAATAGAAAACAATATCTCAAAAATATTGTTCTGAAAAAATTTTTCCAAAGATTCCGATTTTACAAAAAATACTTCACAAAAAAATATAATAATCGTATTACACAAATCACTTCGCAAGAAGTGGTTTTTTTTATACCCAATAACTTACCCACTGCACATATCACAGAAATTGTGGTAAATGCAGCAAGTAAGTTAATAAAGAGTTTTGCGGGAGGGTAGTGATGATGAACATAAAACTTGGTTATGCGGAACAAAATAATAATACTGTCCGGATATAATCAACAAAAACTCATCATCACCCCTTCCCCACAAAACAATTGTTCTTTAAACCTAAAACACCTGGAGATAATCTATGAGAATGATGAGCAGAGCCCCATTAATGAGTAGAACCTTGGTAAAAGTGAAAGCACGTGAGTGCACAATTTGTGGAGGAATCATGCCACACGGATGTACATGCAAAAAAGAACCCACCGTGGGTGAACAAACAGAACATACCAAGAAGCTTGATCGTCAAATCAAAAACAAGGAGACTATTCATGGTAAAAATCATCAAACCTAGTAACACTCAGGCAACAATCATCCGCCAAAACATCCGTCATGAGATGGATGTAAAACGTCGTAAAGCTCGAAACCGGGCCGATGCACAATGGAAGCGAATATGTACCGCCGACGCCTGGAGTGCTCTAGCTAACCTTGGTGGTTAGCTGGGGCACTTCATGAAAAATTATAAGTTTTGGAAATTTATCTCAAAATTTCCCTTCAATCAAGATCGTGAATGATTCGCGGTTTTGTAAGAGAACAAGTTCTTTCAAAAAAATTAGAGATTGTGAATATCTCGCAACCTCACCCAATCCACAGGAGGATTTACCATGACTGCAACGCTTACACACAATTGGCCCGAAGGAATCGTAAAAGCTGCTAAGTCCGACGGATCTATTGAATTTCGTGACGGAAAAGTTCCTTTCGCGATTCTGGGCAGGGAAGTTAATCCCAAGCTACTAGGTTTCGCGGGATGTTGGGAGATAGGAGAAGATAAATACTTCTTCATATCCGAAGATGTCCCCGAACGCTTTCGCGTGTCAATCCTTCTGCACGAAATGCAGGAGTTCATTGTGCACAAGAAGGCACCTGGAAGTTGCCTCAAATCTCTCCTGTACGAACTCGCTTTCGTGCATGGAGACCTGTATAAAGAATATATCCTTTACAGGAGAAATTTCTTCCGCAGGTTGGTGCCTTACTGTGTTGAGGAGAATTACCCCGATCAACACATTAAGAACATCCAGGAGAGTCTCGAATACCTTGAAAGTATCGTGACTTCTGAGAGGTAGCACTCCCGGCGCCGAGCCATCGGCGTGGCAACATAAGTACAGGCTACGGTCAATCCGTCCCTGAACAAATGGCACAAGTTTCAAGAGTTTTCTGGAAGATCTCTAAAAAATCTTCCACTTTTTCCAAGTCTATCAAAATAGTTTGGTAGATTTGGCGAAGGTTCTTTAAAAAACATGTCCTAGGAGGATATCATGAATAAAATAATTTTAGTAGTTGAAGATAAAAAAACAGAGCAATCTGTAGCAAAAGAACTTGTACTTAACAACGGTACTAAAGTTATCATCGCTAATACGCTCTATAAAGCAGAAAACTTTATAAAAAAGTTCAGTGATAAGTTACTAGGCATCATCACAGACATGCATTTCCCTATAGATGACGGGATAAATGCAGAGGGGGCAAATGGCATTTCTGTCGTTCTTACTGCCCTACAACACAATATTCCTTGTGTTGTATGTACAGATGATGTAGCTCATGGCGCACAGTACATTGCTCTTGCTATAGAGCGTTTGGAATTACTAACATCTCACACTATTCCTATCTCCTCAAACAAGGACTGGGCTAATGCCCTAGAAAAACTAATTTCACTTACGGAGAACAACCAATGAAAATTCTGCTCGTTGATGAGTCCATACTTGGACAAGTACTCACAACACTACTCAATCAACACACCGTTACCTTAAGCAGTCATGAAGATGCTCTGGAAAATCTCCTACTAGAGGAACCCGACGCTGTACTCATCTGTGAGTGTTGGGAAGATGCCACTGGCAAGTTGACAAATGTCAGCAAAACCACACTGGAGGATATTCGTAACTCTGCAGACAAAAATGTCACAGTAAAAACCTTAGGGTTTGATGGCATGGCATTTGACGGAACTTGCGACATCCCCATCCACTCTTTTACGATTGAAAATATACTCCAATCACTAGAGGAATGATCTCCCTCATATGAGAAGTGACGTTAAATAAAGACCTTAAGAGAGTTTCAGGGATGTCTCTCGTACAAATCCCTACCAAGCATAAATCGTAGTTAGCTTGGGCAAGCATTAAACCTTTATGCCTGTAACGAAAAGCACGTCTACGTGAGAAATAGGCGTCGCATAGGTAGGTTTTGGAGATTTGACCTTAATAAATCTCCTTCTTATCAAGGTTGCGAATGGTTCGTAGTTTTGTAGGGAAATAAGTTCTTTAACTAATTTATCGGAGGATAAAGTAATGATAAAGCTTTACGTTGAGTTATCGGAAAAATCAATTATTGCACAAACACTGGTTCATATTGCTGATACTTATGGATGTATAATTATTGAAGATGTCGAAGATGCCAGTCACGTTGTATGTCTCTCGGCAACAACCGCATTGTCTCTCATGAAGCAAACGGATGTAGTAATTGATATTTTTGTTTTGCCACTGCTAACTGAGAGTGACAACGTGGCTATAAAAGCACTTGTAACACGCTTTCCAGATCGCATCAATGTACTGCATATGTTTGCAGATGATGGAAGTGAGGGATTTCCCCTTTTACTTAATTCTTGGATTGGAGGTGATAAATGAAAATCCTAATTGTTGACGACTCACTTGCTCAGCGCAGAGCTGGCAAGGTGCAACTCGCCAGCACACACGATCTTACCATGGTAGCAGACTACACTGATGCTGTAGAACTTGCTCGCAATACTGCATTTGATGTAGTTCTACTGGATCTTCTCATGCCAGCAGAAGAGAAAACGCTCGGCACAGAGGGGCTAAAGTTCCTCGGCGAAGAAATTCCCGTGGGATTTCCTCTGGCAGTCAAGATGGCCCTGTATAACGTACCACATATCATTGTGGCAACGGATACTGGTCACCATGACCACCCAGCAAGTGCAATCATTGATTGGTTTGGTTCTCACGAACCAATAAAAATCAATGACAGCATGGTGTACTTCATCCATGCACCCCTCACCACAGATCGCGTGAAAGACTGGCACACGATTGTTGAAAAATTTATTTCTTAACCAACCAGTCTCCGGGAAGATGTGGTCGCAACCATTTCTTCCCGCTCTAATCAAGATCATGAATCAATCATAATTTTGTAAGAGTATTCAAACTACGTTATAATAAAATTATCTAAATATAATAATTAAAATTATGAGTACACTCATCGGAGAAGAAATCAAAAAGGCATTAAATGATAATTTAGTAACCATTGAACCGTTAGACGAATCACAAATCGGTCCCGGCTCAATTGATCTTACGCTAGATAATCATTTTCGTATTTTTACAAAACAAGCAGAAATTTATCATATCAAAGATGATTCACGCTTTGAAGATGTGACAAAGCTAATTGAAATAGACGATGGAAAATTTATCACAATAGATCCTGGTGAAATGATTCTCGGTATCACAAAAGAAAAAATTACACTTTCTGATACAATCGCTGGTCGACTTGAAGGTCGTAGTCGCTTTGCACGATTTGGACTTGCAGTTCATGTTACTGCCGGATTTATACAACCTGGCATATCAAATCAACAAGTACTCGAAATTGTAAATCTCAGCCACACAACACTTGCTCTCTACCCTGGAACAAAAATTTGTCAATTCATATTTGAACGATGCGAAGGACGAGCAACATATGACGGCAGATTTAAAGAACAAACAAAGCCATAAAATAATTTTTTATATGAAAAAAATAATTTTAGCATCAGGATCACCACGGAGAAAAGAAATTCTTGAAAATATTGGTCTTGATTTTGATATTGTAGAGAGTGGTTATGGGGAAGACATGACTCTTGACATGATGCCTACAGAATTAGCTAAATATCTCTCTCACGGCAAAGCGCAGGATGTTGCAAAAAAATATTCAGATCATATTATTATTTCTGCTGATACATTCATTGTTTTAAATGATGAAATACTTGGTAAACCGCACACAGCAGAAGTTGCCAAAAAAATATTAAATAAAATAAGTGGTCAAACTTTGGATGTTATAACTGGCTATACAATAATAGGGAGTTCTATAGAATCCCCTATTTCAAATGCTATCACAACAAAAGTGTCTATAAAAGACCTCACTGACACAGAAATTGACGCCTATATAAAAACAAATGAGCCACTCGACAAAGCTGGTGCATTTGGTATTCAAGGCAAAGGCGCACTTCTAATAAAAGAGATCCATGGAGACTATTTCAATATAGTTGGACTACCTATCGCATCACTCGCAGACTCTCTTAAAAAATTTAATATTCATTTACTTTAATTTTTTTGTTACGTAGCATGTTACGTAACATGCTACGTAACAAATATTCTTTTTTACACAAAACAAAAAACGCCTTTTATAGCGTTTGTTGTTAAACATTTTCCGGTGAACTTTTCTTTTTTCTCATCGAGAAATGTTTGAAAAAGATTCACCGGGCTCCAAGTGGCCCTAATAATATATAAACTTGGGCATGGAGCCCGATATAGTTCGTATGCACGAACATTTGACTGAACGAAACTTTTTCGTACCGGGTGAGAATACGATAGGTTTACTTTTAGTCTAATGTAATTTCTGTACATACTATTTTTGACAATATTCCCTATTATTTCTATTGTCTAGTACCTTCAACCGTCCTATGGATTTCCCCTAAATTTTTGTTTAAAGAACTGTGTCATTTTATTTTTGTTTTTATTTCATGACTATTATCTCCGACAAGCGAAAATAACATTTTTTATTTTTGTTTTGAATGCGAAGTTGGGAATGAGAAATCTGTAAACAGATCTCAAAAGACTCCGCGATGGACGAGACGATGCTCTTCCATATAGGACAGGGGAAGGATTTCCAGACACAAATAGGGGGAAATTGTGACTGGAAATTCTTCCTCCGTCGGTGTATTCTTTTGTTAAAGTTCTTTACCTGTGTGCAAGTCGTCTCTCACACTTACAAAGTAATTATAACACTTTTTCATATCATGGTCAAAGCATATTCCCTCCTTTCCTTTTGTATAAAAGGATTTTGACAAGTTCTTGACAGTTTTTATAGAGAATAAAAGAAAATTATAAAATAAAAAGTAATTCTCTTTTATTTATTTAGCACTGTTATACACATGTTATCCACAGTTATCCACTACTGCACCTGTGGATAACCTGTGAGTTGTGGATAATAAATTAAAAGTACTCTCTAATACAACTTAGAGAGCACCTTATTAAATTCAAAAACATTTATTATAAACCTGTATCATTCGTTGGCATTTCTTTTCCCTTCAAAGAATCAATGATTGCACGCATTGTGTTTTTACTACTACCCACTACCCATCGAAGATCATTAATTGTATAGTCTACTGAATATGATTCTGTTGCGTTTAAATTAAAATATCGAATTGGATGTGTGTTGTATGTACTGTCATTAAATATTACATTTGTAGCTAACGTACCCGTACCATTCAAAATAATATCAAACGCCATTGGCAATGTCGCTTCGTTAGCAAGTAATGCTGTTTGCAATGTGCTTGCATTTTTTGCATCAATCACAAATCCAAATCGCACACCATTTATTGCGTCGTTATATGCATAGATTTCAAAATCCTCTTCCAGTTCTGAAAGCACATCCTGTGATAATGTAATTCCTGCAGACATTGCAAATATATGAAATGAAACTGGATTGTTATTTGAATCTGTCACAATAAAGGATAATGGTTCTGTAATATCCTGATTTTCCATATTTGTCGCAATTGTAGCTAATTCCATTGCAATTTCATCTTCAGATGTTGGGCTCTCTACATTAAACGAAAAATAATTTGGAAGTTCTGTTGAATACATTTGATCCACAGATTCCACAGTGTCAGGGTCTTCTGTAACAGTTAATTCATCTTCCTCAGTGTTATCTGGAATTTCAACAGGATCATTATCAGTATTTACTATTTCAGTTGTATTTGTACTTGCACTGTTATCAAAAAGAAATATATATGCACCAAATCCAATTGCACCAAGAATAAATAAAGTAATTAGAATTATCATAATAGCTTTCATCGGTTTTTTTTGTTTTTTTGCTGATTTTTTATCAATATCCTTCCCTTTTGATACAATATCATCTGGCGTATAATTAATCCTTTCCTTTGGTTCTTTTTGTTTACCTGGAGCAAATGATCCTTTTTGCACATCTTTTTTTGATGCAGGTGAATCTTCTGTTAAAAATGGATTTTGACCTTCAGCTTGTTTATTTTGTTTTGGTTTCGGCACTGGCAATTTCGTTTTTTGTTGCACGGCTACACCGGCAAGCGCTGCTGGTGCTGCATTTTTTGTTGACTGTTTTTGCCCTCCCTTAGCATTATCGCCCTGCATCGTGTGCACCTCAAAGGTTTGTGGTATTCTTTTACCTTTTTGATTTTTGTCCTGTTCCTGTGATTTGTTTTTATTTTTGTCACCCATAAAAAATTCCTTTAGAAAGTAATAAAGACATTACATAAATGTAACGTCTTTATTATAGCACCTTATTTCAAATAGTGCGAGATTTTTCAAACTCATCACATATTTATGTTTGGTGTTATTTTGGGATCAATGCTTTCATAGAAAGATTGATACGACCCTGACTATCAATTTCTTTTACTTTGACATTTACTTTGTCCCCAATTTTTACGACATCTCCCACTTTTTCTACACGAGAATGTGCCATTTCACTGATGTGAACAAGACCATCTTTACCTGGTAATATTTCTACAAATGCACCAAAGTCCATAAGTCGCACAACAGTTCCTTCAAATTCCTCCCCCGCTTGAACTTCTCTTGTAAGATTGTGAATAATATCTTGTGCTTCTTTTCCACCAGCAGCTTCTGTTGCAGTAATAAAGACACTACCGTCATCTTCAATGTCGATATTTACACCTGTTTTTTCAATAATTTCATTGATTACTTTACCACCTGGGCCAATCACATCTCGAATCTGATCTGGTTTAATTTGCATTGTGATAATACGTGGTGCAAATTGTGACATTTCACCTGGCTCACTAATTGTCTCAAGCATAATATCCAAAATGTGCTTACGTCCTGTTCGTGCTTGCTCAAGTGTTGCACTAAATACTTCAACGTCAATACCTTCTATCTTTACATCCATTTGTAATGCTGTAATACCTTCTGTTGTACCCGCAACTTTCAAATCCATATCACCATAATGATCTTCTGCTCCTTGAATATCTGATAGAACAACATATTTACCGTCAGCACCACTCATCATACCCATTGCGATGCCGCTAACTGGTCGCACAATTGGCACACCAGCATTCATGAGTGATAATGTAGAGCCGCATGTTGCTGCCATTGAACTTGATCCATTTGATTCCAAAATCTCAGAAACAAGTAGTACTGTGTATGGATAGTCCTCTGGAATTACCGGCATTAGTGCTTTTTCTGCAAGCACACCATGACCAATCTCACGTCGTCCTGGTCCACGCATAAATCGTACCTCTCCCACAGAAAATGGTGGAAAATTGTAATGATGGATGTAATGCTTTTTTTCATCAACTTCCATTGTGTCAATAATTTGATGATCTCCAGGCGCTCCGAGCGTTGTCACTGTTAACGCTTGTGTTTCTCCACGCGTAAATAATCCAGAACCATGTGGTCGTGGCAAAATACCAACTTCACATGTAATTGGACGAATTTCTTCTGACTTACGATCATCTGGACGTCTGTTATTTTCGATAATACCTTTGTGTACCAATTCATCACATACTTCGTCAAATACAAGACCAAAGATCTCACCGAGACTATCTTGATCTTCCTCAGAAACCTTTTCTTTGAGTATTTCCAATGTTTTTTCTTTTACATCTTCTGTTTGTGCACCAATTTCATCCTTTGTGCCATAAAGTGCATCTTCAACACCATTTTCTATCAATGTTTCTTTGATCATTGCTTCCAACTCATCACTTCCAACCAACATTACAGGCTCAGCTTTTTCTTTGCCAACCTCATCTTTAATTTGCTCAATAAATGTTGCAATTTTTGAAATTGCATCGTGACCTGCCTCAAATGCACGCACAACATCAGCTTCTGGCGCCTCACTTGCATCTGCTTCAATCATGTTGACCTTATCTTTTGTTCCTGCAAGAGTTAGATTAATGATGCTTTTATCCTCCTGTTCTTTTGTTGGATTAATTACTGCTTCACCATCAACAAGAGAAACCTTCACAGCTGCAATAGGACCATTCCATGGAATATCTGAAATAGATAGCGCAAGTGACGCCGCGATCATTGAAATAATATCTGGATCATTTTCTCCATCAATTGATTGTACTGTGATCACTACTTGCACCTCACTACGCATACGCATATCAAAAAGTGGTCGAATCGTTCGATCAACTGCCCGCCCTGTCAAAACTGCCTCATCACTTGGTCGTCCTTCACGCTTGATAAAACGTGAACCCTTGATCTTCCCTGCTGCATAATATCGCTCTTCATAATCCACCATAAGTGGAAAATATCCCATTACATTACTTTTGTTCTTGCTCATTACTGCTGTTGCGAGTATTTGTGTGTCACCATAACGCACAGTTACAGCTCCACCAGCTTGCTTTGCAAGCTTACCAGTTTCTACAACAAGGCTTCGTCCAGCCACATCAAGTGACCACTTCTTTTGTTCTGTCATATTATTAGACATGAAAATAGTAATTTCATTATTACTATAAATATACATATATATATCACACGTATGTGATGCATATATGTATCTTCATAGTGATAAAATTACTACTTCAAATAAAAAATTACTTATTCTATAGTATCGCATCTTTAATACATAAAGTCAACTTTACATCAGTAAGTCCAAAATACTGTAAAATATAAAAGTGTGATATAATAATAATGAAAAAAAATATTGTCTACTCTTATGAAGTCATTTGAATTAACAGCTGAGACAACCATGGAACAAACACCTTATCTAGAGAGGATACGTAATTTTAATGCTGCAGAAAAAGCAAATAATCTCAAAGAACTTACTGCCTATGGAGTTGATAAAATAAAAAGTATTTTTCAACGCATTGATATCAAAAACGCTCTATATTCTCTATTACAAAAAAATTCTGACACACTTGCTCCATCAGACGCTTCCGAAACAACGCAAAAACCACAAGAAATGCTCAACGCAACAGAAAATACCACTGACACTAATCAGGAAAAAGTTCTCACAGAACTTGATGCAAGCTCCGCAACATACCTCCAAGCACAAATACTAGAATACTATAGAGAAGATGCCCACATGACAAAGGCTGTACAAAAAAAATTATCAGATCGTGGTATACCACAAGATCAACTGTCTGAAAAAACGTTATATCTACTTGATAGTTTTGCAAAAGGATCCGTGGAAAAATTTGAAGATACAATCACACAACAGTTAGAAAATTATGGACTAACTAAGGACGAAGTAGAAAATTATTGGCAATGGCGCGTACAACAAACTGCAAATACACCTACTGAAGCATCTTTTGTGAGAACAGACAGTGGTGATAGAATCATAAACAATGATTTTGTAACAGAAAAATACATTAATCAATATCGTGCAACACAAGTTTCATCTCCTGTCAGCGAAGATTTCTTTCATGACCTGCAAACAACTGAGGATATTGAGGATCATATTACACAAGCAATGGAGGAATTTGCACCTGAAAATACTGAAGAATCATCAAAAGAACAGGAATCAGATCAATTGGCTTATAATATTGAAAAACAAAGTGATGGATGGGTAAATAATGCAATGTACGAAAAAGTGGCCGATATTCCAGCTGGAGAAGCTCTGTACATGCTCGGTAGTATTAACGCCGAACTAAAACCGTCCTCAAGAAAATTACTCAGTAAGATGCGAAATACACTAGATACTACTCAACTAGGTCAAACTTTTGATGATCTTGCAAAAAACATCGTTGACACAACAGACAACACAGAGTCATCAGAAAAAATACTCCGCGCACTCTCAGACATTGTAAACAAACTCAATAAAGTTGCAGTCCTATCCGAGCAAAAATAACACAATATATTTAAATACAAAAAACAAAATCATAACAAATATTATGGCATTACTCAATGAAAAACTCGTATCAATCGTACAAGATCTCGATCTCGGCGAAATCAATGAGACAAAAAAACTCTCACTACTCGATGAAATTGGCGAAATACTCACACAACGTATTATTTTGCGATTGATCACAGAAGTGCCCAAAGACAAAAAAGACCTCTTCATTCAAAAGATCAATGATCACAAAAATGAACCAGATAAAATTCTTCTGTATATTGATTATTTTGTTGATGATGCTGACAAATTTATTGACGAAGAATTGGATAATTACAAAAAAGACCTACAAAAAGCCGTGAAAACCACATAAATACACCAAAACGCTTAAATAAACTCAACCATCACACATTGTGATGGTTTTTTGATTACAAATAACAGCATAATGTCATTTAGTCTTATTTTAATTATATTTAGCCATAAACACGTAGGTTGACACAAAGGCTTGACAAAATGCCTAAAATGTGCTATACTTCTTTGTTGACCTGAAAAAGCACATTCGTGCAGTGTCAATCGTGTTAACTACAAGAAAAGCTGGCCCGCCTGCAACGCATATGCGTAGCATTTCGGGCAGGTGAAGTATTGTAGGCACGCTAAATATTCAAATCTCTACATGAGATATATTGTATTTATAGTAATGGTAATTGTATTTACAGGTAATGCTGTAAATGCACAAGAGTCAGAAACTAATCAAAATACAACAAATTATACAAATATTGAAAATGGTGGCCTAACGTGTGGAATCGCAAATGGTCAATATAAAAAAGCACAATATACAGAGCCAGTTCCAGAAACATTTACGATCAATGCTTCAGCTTATACTGCTGCTGCAGACGAATGTGGTAAAAGTGATGGAATTACAGCTTCTGGTAATATGGTAAAACAAAATCATACACTTGCCTGTCCACGTGGATATGAATTTGGTACTGAAATTTTCATTGAAGGAATGGGAACATATACATGTGAAGATCGTGGTGGTGCAATTAAAGGAAATCACTTTGACATCTATATGGAAACAAAATCTGAAGCATTTGCATTTGGACGAAGAAATCTTGTTGCATATGTTGTAATATAAAAAAAGAAAACACCTCTTTCACTATGTGAAAGAGGTGTTTTGTCTTTTAGACATAAAAATACATCATGCCTCGAGGCTTCTTATTTGGATATCTTGCAGACCAACTCTCTGTATGTTGCCACCTGCAAGACATACATTTTGGTGGCCCACCTGCAACTTTATAAAACTTGTAATTATTACACCTTGGACAATGAATGAACAGGATACGATTTCCTACCAAAAACAACAATGGTCCAATAATACAACTAATGAATACAGCACCTCCAATAATCACACCGCCATATTTATGAAATTCATATATGTCATCCATATTCACTACTCCTTCATTTTATGTACTTTGTGCAATTTTTGATTAGGGATGGTGTACATAATACCATCCGCAGCGTGCTGTACCGCAATAATACCCGATGCCGGCAGAGTTTTGCATAACAGTTTTGAAAATGCTACAAACTTTTGTACAAGTAGTGGATCACTTTTTTCAAGTTCATGAAAAACTTGCATACTTGTCATTTGCTTATTGCGTTGTAAAACCGCAACAATACCAATCACATCCACACTCTGTAGCCACTCTGGTAATTGCAGATCATAAATAGTCATAAAAGCTCCTGCATGTTTGAGTTCATGTATTTTTTAACGTACAAAAAATATATTATATACTGTGCCCGAGGCGAGACTTGAACTCGCACGAATTATTCATTCAATGGATTTTAAGTCCATCGTGTCTACCAATTCCACCACCCGGGCATATGTAAAGATGAGGTCGCGCCCGGATTTGAACCGGGGTAAAGGGTTTTGCAGACCCGTGCCTAACCGCTCGGCCACGCGACCT
>JAOZUJ010000197.1 GCA_029938745.1 Candidatus Moraniibacteriota bacterium | reverse complement strand
AGATTTTAACCAGCGAATTGAGTGCTCCATTTCTTTTGATGAAGAAGTTGAAGAGGCAGAAAAGTCAAAAACGCCTCCAAAAACTGAAATTGTTACTGAGGAATGTGATTTTTGTTCTTTTGATGATGTGAGCTTCATTGAAGATAAGGGTGCACCAGCATTTTTATCAGAAGCTGCCTGTTGATAGAACGGTGCAAATTAGAAATAACGTTGATGGACATAATGTCTGTCAACGTTTTATTTTATTTCAACTTAGTGGTATGATGGTTATATGATCACAAGAAAACAATTTCCACGATTTTTAGCGCCGTATTGCATTGCTTTTGAAAAATCTGTTGGTGCGGTTGTTTTTCGTGTTGTTGATGGCAAGACGGAGTTTTTGCTCATAAAATATCGCAATGGACATTGGGAGTTTCCACGTGGTAAAGTTGAGGATGGTGAAACAGAACAGGATACAATGCGTAGAGAAATTGAAGAAGAAACGGGTATTTCACAGTTACGCGTCATCAAAGAATTTCGTGAAAGTATTCGATTTTCTTATAAGGCACATGGGCAAGAGCGTATTGATCGCACAAAAAATAAAAATTGTATATATATTCACAAAAAAGCTGTTTTTTATCTCGTAGAGGCGACGGATGAAGACATCACGATCTCACATGAACATCAAGAGTTTCAATGGCTTATGTTTGATGAAGGATATAAAAGATTAACATTTGAAAATGCAAAATCCATATTAACAAAAGCAAATAATCAATTAAAAAAAGATAAATAATTTATAATAACCATGTCGTCGCTCTAACAAAGAGCTATGACAGGCAAAAAAAATATGAAAAAAATTAAGAAAGGTCTCATACAAAAAAATACAACGCAAAGCGTAGTTGTAAGCATATGCACTATTATGATCATAAGTGGACTTAGTGGATGTGTGGGTAATAAAGATGCTAGTAATGATGTTGCCACAGACGAAAAGAAAGATGGCACGTCAATTTATCTTGTGGCAATGGACGGTACGCCATTGGGTGATTCACTTG
>JAOZUJ010000025.1 GCA_029938745.1 Candidatus Moraniibacteriota bacterium | reverse complement strand
GAAATATGTCATCATGCAGACAATTGTTATGTCTGCATGATGTTTTTGTTTAATAACCTGTGTTTTACCACCCAGCTGAACGCTTGTTCTTTTCTGGCTCAACAATTGTTTTCCCAAATTGTTTTGCAATGACCTCACAAGATGTTCTTGCTGGTTTTGGTACAACGTCAACCTCTTTTGTGCCTTGCACATCCTCTGATGTATCCACTTCTCTTATTGTTGAATCACTTTTAGACATTGTATTCGCTCCCCGCTTTGCAGTAAACCATACTATAAACAAAAAACTGTATCTCCCGATGAGACCAGCTTCTCTTTGCTAACAATATTTTATCATTTACATCATGTTACAAGCAAAAACAAACTGGTCTCTTCGACCAATAAATAAAAACAAAAAATACCAACTGTTTATTACTTGTTTTTGCATAAAATGCATTATTATTAACAACACTATCTATTTTACAAAGAATAAATAATTTGTCAAATCTCACACTGGAACAATCGTTTTTTTTCTGTTACAATGTATATGCTTATGAAGAGTATAAAAAAATATCAAAATATATTCCTAGTCATTACGATTAGCCTTATTTGTGTGTCCTTACTAATGTCACATAGTTTTAATGTTGCATTTGCAGCAGATGATGAAGATACTGTAAAAGAAGATGAACAGGCAGAAGAAGCTATTGAAGACCGCTATGATGAATTAGAAAAATTGGAGAAGAAAGAGCAAAAATATCGTGACATCATTAACCTCAAACAGAAAGAGCAAGATGTCATCAATGCACAAGTTAAAAAATTAGAAAACGAAAATTACAAAATTGAAAAAGATATCGAAGCAAATGAAGAAGAAATTGATACTCTAAAAAGTGATATTGATCGTGCAAAAAAAGAAATCCAACAGAAAGAAAATCATATTTCGCTACAAAAAAAAGTACTGGAACAATTTATTCGTGAAAAATATCAAAATTATTCTGAAGGCACACAACATTTTACCCTACTCGACTTAACAAACACCAATCAACAAACGCACAAAGATAACATTACTCATGCGACAGGTAGAGTTGGCGACTATGTAAAAACCATCCACGAAGAACAAGAGAGGCTCAAAGAAGATCGTGATGATTTTCAAGACAAAGCAAATCGCATTGAAGATGCAAAATATGAATTGGAACAACGAAGTGAACACCTTGAAAGCTCTCAAAACTATAAGCGTGTCTTGGCGAGTCAGGTGAATGTTGAAGAAGATAAATATCAAACAAAATTATCAAAAGTACTCAAAGAACAATTGTCAATTCAACAGGAAATCAGTAGTCTTGCAACCAACCAAATTGGTACATTTTCTCTTGCAGACCTACCTAGTAAATCAGAGGCTGATTTTGACTACCCCGTCAAAAAACCGTATATCAAAACACAAGGTTACGGAAAAACATCATTTTCTTCACATTATAAAGGTGGTATGCACAATGGTGTAGATTTTGTTGCACAGGGATCACAAAGTATCATTGCTCCAGCAAAAGGAAAAGTGAAAGCAACTGGCAACATGGGACGATATGGATATGGGAACTGGGTCGCAGTTGATCACGGCAATGGTCTAATCACGCTTTATGGTCACATGAGCTCTGTGAAAGTGTCACGCGGTGACAAACTCAAGCAAGGTGATAAAATTGGCACAATGGGCAACACAGGCTTCTCAACAGGACCTCACCTACATTTCAGTGTTTTTGCAGATTCAACTTTTGCAGTTGTCGAGTCATCTAGCGTTGACGGTGTCTACATCCCAACTGGAGCAACAGTCAATCCAGAGATGTATTTATAATATTAAAATATATTTGATTAATAAAAATGACCACATTAATGTGGTCATTTTTATTTTTTATTTTATTATAATATCTTGTTCTCCTCTTCCTACATCAAATTTTCCTGGAGTTTCATCAATATGCAAAACCAATCCATCCTTAGTAAATATTTTTTTCAAACTCTTTATCATTTTCAACATTTGTCGCACCAAAGTTGGATGTACAAATCGCGTAGAGCGTAATTCTACCAAATAAGTTAGCGCCTTTAAATCACCAATTATTCGACAAGGTACTTGATATCCCATTGGAATATAGTATTGTCTTTCAAATTTATCAACTTTCAGCCCTTTAATTAATTTTATTTGCCTTTGTAAAAAATGTCGCGCCTCTTTTTGCAAATCCTTTGGCATCTCTGTTAAATACCATTCATTAAATCCAAACTTCAAGCTTAATAACGGCATCCGCTGAGCCACTGCTCGATGTCTTTGTAAATCCCGAAATGAACCAAAGTCCAATAAAAATTCATATCCCACAACACCACACTCAGCAATAGCATTTGGCAACTCTGTTTTCATTGGTCGTTGTTTTAAAACAGTCTTGTATGTTTTCAACAAATCTTTATCCACTTTATTAAATAACATTGCAAAATCATTTTTGCGAGAAACATTTTTCGTAGATTCAAGATAATATTTTTTTTGCATCAAAAACTCATTATATTTTTCCGTCTTTGGAAAACGTTCATGTCCAAATGAACTTGCATATATTTGCTCAAGTGCTTTTTCTGTTTGTTCAGCAATGTCACGCACTTCCGCAAGAGGATGATGACGTAGAAGCATCAATTCATCTGCAAACTGACGAAAGTTCATGCGCCAAGCCACATTGGTCGTTGCACCTGCTGGCAACCAAGCTCTAGTAATATCAAAAGCTCGCGCTATAATTGCTTTTTCATAGATTGTTTCTTTTTCATTTTTTTGTCGTGGATGCTTTTCTTTTAAATATTTTTGTAATGGTTTTTGTGCCTTCAAGTAAAATTCTCGCCAATTCTCCAAGATTTTTTCACCTTTTTTCGTTTTGTTTGGATTTAAAAATATTTGTTCAGAAAAATCAATATATCGTGTTGACGCTTCTTGACCTGAATACAATCTCCAGTCTTGGATTGCCTTTGCAGCAAGCATAGAAACTCCCTCCACAAAAACTGTCGCACTTCCACAATCTCCAATCGATTTATGTCCATAGCCAACATAAAATTGCTCCATAAAATTTTCTGCTCCTTTTTCTTTTAATATTTTTAAATGATGATGGATACCGCCAGTTGAGCGTGAATGCAACGCTTGAAGCATTGCTTCAGCTTGTGCATCAATTTTTGCTTCATTATTCAACACAAGTACAAATCCTCCATCTTGCTTAAGGTCTTCAATAACATGTGCTGTGGTATTTTTCGACATAATTATTTTTTATAATTAATTATATTAATAATTTCACTATGTATATCCTCAATAGAACGTAATTGTTCATTTTTAACACACTCAATACGTACCCAATTTTTATTTTCTCGAGATAGCCACAAGGCACTTCTGCGAGCATTCTCCAAATAATCTCTACTCTGCTCTACGAGATCTTTTTTGCCATCTTTTTGATATTGTTTTTTTTGCTGTGCTTTTTTCAGTAATCCGATTGATGTTGAAATCGGCACATCAAGATATACCACCTTATTTGGTCGTGGCAATTTAAATATACCATATTCCATTTCATCAAGCCATTGAAGAAATTTTTTACGCTTTTTTGAGTCAAATATCTTTCCCCCTTGATGAATTTGGTTTGCGCTAACATATCGATCTAATATAACAGTGTAGTCATCATCCAACCATTTCTTTAATTTCTCTGATGACTCAAATCTGTCGGCTGCATAGAGCACTGATGTAATATGTGGATCTAATGTGAGAAAATCTCCATACTCCCCAGTAAGGCATTCACCAATGAACTCTCCAAAAAAATTGTTCTCATACTGCGGGAAGTCCATTGTGCGTACTTTTTGTCCTTGTTTTTTCAATTCCCTTACTAATAACCTTGTTTGTGTTGCCTTCCCTGAGCCATCAGAACCATCTATAACAATGAGTTTTCCTTTCTTCATATTTTTTTATTCATAAATAAAGACGGCGCTTGTGCCGTCCCCCTCTATGAAAAATTATAGCATATTTATTTCAATACACAAAAACATAATAAAACTATTTTGTAGATGAACATACCATTGAACATACCATGGTATGTTCAATGGTATGTTCATAGAACAAATTAACTCTTCTTGATATTTTCAATTATTTCTGGAAATTCTTCTTGTAAAAAATGATTTCGATCTTCAAATTGAACAAGTCTTGCACTCGGTAATACTTTTTTATATTTCTTAGCATCAGCAAAATCAACAACAAAATCATCTGTTGAATGATAAATATAAATCTGATTACATTGTTCAGTGATATTTTCTAGTGAGCTCGGCAATTGAAAGCCTCCACTCCAGCCATAGCATCCAGCAATTAAATGCAACTGATCAATAGAAACTGGCAATGTGTTTTCAGATAAATATTTTGCTAAAAAATTTGCCCCTAATGAATGCCCAACAAGGACAACATTATCATTTACATATGGAAATAATTTTTTAAACCAAATTTCCCATTCATGATATTTTGCATTTCGCCCGCATGGCATTTTTGGTTTCACAACTTGAAAATCACTGCCAAGATCTTTTTGTAAATTATCCTTCCATCCCAATGATGTCATTTTATCAAATTTTTCTCTTGTAAAATCATAATTTTCTAGATACTCAATATACTCCTCATATGTATCCCATGCCTCACCTCCATGAATTACAATTATTTGTTTCTTATCCATATCTTTATAAAATTTTAAAATCTTTATAATTACACCTTGCATCATCAATGACATATTCAACATTATCTACAAGTGACATTTCAGACCCATCATTACACCACTGTGCTAATTTCATCAGATCTTTCTCACTGTCCCCTGTCTCACCATAACTTTTAGTGTCGGCGGAACATGCCTCAATTGTCACAGTTCCATCATCATTATTTTTTGCATAGCCGACTAAATTCAAACTCTCTGCCATACGCTTAACAGATTGACGAAACCACACACCCTGCACGCGACCATTTACTTGTATTGTAATATGTTTGTTCATACTGTCTATTATATCAAAAACATTATATATAACAAATCAAAAAGGGTAACGTTACCCTAACGTTACCCCTCATCATATACTTTGTTATCTATATTTGTTCGTAATAACGTTACCCTAACGTTACCCCTCATCATATACTTTGTTATCTATATTTGTTCGTAATCACGCATGACAAGTTGTGCATCAATTTGTTTGACCATTTCGATTACCACGGAAACAATGATCAAAATACTTGCGCCACCAATTGTAAACATCGCAGAATTTGTCAAAAATCCCTGTACAATAATTGGCATCACAGCAATAAATCCTAAAAATAATGCTCCTGTTAACGTAATCCTGTTCACAATCTTGCCAAGATACTCGGCTGTCTCATGACCTGGTCGCATACCTTCTACGTACCCGCCTTGTCTTTGTAAATTTTCGGCAATTTTTTCTGGATCAAATACAACAGAAGTATAGAAATATGTGAACATCACAACAAGTGAAAAATATGTAATACCATATACCCATTGATTTGAAAAGAGACTTGTCAAAGTTGTGCCAAATGACACAAGTGCTTCATTATTCATCTGCATCATCACTTGACCAATCATTCGTGGAAATAATACAAGTGAAACTGCAAAAATAATCGGGATAACACCTGCCTGATTCACACGCAGTGGTAAATATGTTCGTGCACCACCATACTGTTGCCCACCTCGCATACGCTTTGCATACGAAATCGGAATAATTCGTTTACCCTCAGTTACAAATACAACACCCAAAACTGTTGCGATTGCAACGGCTATAAACGCAACATATGTGAAAATCTGTGACGGATCAAACACCTCTTTAAATTGCATCATTGTTGTCGGCATACTTGCTACAATTCCTGCAAAGATGATAATTGACACACCATTGCCCAATCCCTTTTCCGTAATAAGCTCACCTAGCCACATCAAGAAAATTGTACCAGCAACAGCCGTGATTACCATTATCGTAAAATTATATGGTTCTAAATTTTCAATAACTCCCTGTGATTTCAAAAGTGTAATCATCCCAACTGTTTGCAAAATCGCGAGCGGCACCGTCAAAACACGTGTAATCATATTAAATTTTTGTCGTCCTGCATCACCTTCCTCTTTGTACATTTGTTCAATACGTGGCACAATCATCGTCAACAACTGCATAATAATTGACGCTGTAATATATGGACCAACACCCAAAAGTACAATAGAAATATTTGATAAGCCTCCACCAGAAAACATATTGAGCATTCCCAACAATTGATTTGACGCGAAAAGTTCTTGCAATCGCTCCACACTCACACCCGGAAGTGGAATGTTCGCTGCAAAACGAAAAACAATCAATACAAACAAAATAAAGAAGATCTTATTTCGCAACTCTTTCACTGCAAAAATATTTTTGAATTTTCCGAGCATAAAAACCAGAATTTAATATAATAAAAACTACAGTATCAAATATACACCATTACTACGTTTTTTACAAGTATTGTAACTATTAAAATACATACTATTCTACTATATTATTTAATGATTTTCAAAGTATTTTGCCAACATAAATGAACTCGGGATTTGAATAAAATATGAAAGCACAATTACAGTCGTGATCACTGCGAGACGTTCATCTTGAAATACAAGTGAAATTGCAATACCCAAAGCAAGCGTAATATATCTCAAATAACTACCCCACACAAATGCCTTACCAACACTTTTATTATGAAATGTTCTATACAAAAGAATTGCAATGCCAAGTCCAGTTATATACATAATAACAAGTGGTATAAAAATATCTATCAAAATTTTTGGCTCCTCAAAAATAACACTATTGTTTTCCAAGCTCATCAGTGCCAGCAAAACGATTAGCAATCCAAAGTTACTAAATTTTCCAAAATTCTTTTTTATGTGATCAAAATATTGATGACCCTTTCTTTTTATAATTATTTTTTGTGTAAAAAATGCAAAAATAAGTGGAACAATTACAATTACAAAAATTGGAAGTGCAATTTTCATCGGTGATATACCGTCTCCTCCAAAATCACATGATGCGATTCCTCCTGTTGTCTGTTCTATCGCACACATTGTTTCTGGAGCACTTACAATTTCATTCAATCCAAAATGATTCATAAAAAACGATATGCCAAATGGCACAACAACAATCGCAATGAGTAGATTTATAATCACAATACCAATCGTCGTAGGCATATCTGCACGTGATTTCATTGCCCACGTTGTCACCATACCACCTCCGGGCAAAAGAGCGAGTAACATAAGACCCAATCGCAAAACAGGCTCTTGTTCTAAAAATATTCCACCAATAAAATATGCGAGAGATGGAAAGACGATAAAATTAACCACAATTGACGCAATAATAGCTGGATAATTTTTCATAGAAGTTGGCAATTTATCAAATGCTAATGGAACAAATGATGGATAAATCATCACAATCGCAGCAACTAAACAAATAATTGGTGTAAATTTATATCCGCCAAAAAAATACACAATTGCCAGACCAACTACAATTGTGCCCGTAATCCAGAAGAAGAGATATTTTTGAATATTATCTAAAAATTTTATCATACTATATATTATATAAATTATTCTACTTATAGCAAGTAATCTAAATAAAATGATTACAATCATTTTAAAAAGCATCTTTTCCACCTACTACTCTGTAATGCTATTGGCAGGAAAAATGCTTTTTTATTGATCTCACTTATTCTAAAAAAGAGGCTTACTGAAATACAATATCTTTATCTACAAGTCCATCACGCACATGCACATCATGTTCTAAACTTTGTGATTGATTGCCAAGTGTTTGCCCTGATGTCTTCATTGTATATTGTCCATTGTTTGCCAACATATAATATCTACCAATCACGTCTGTAACAGCAAATGCATCTTTTGAACCTTCCTGATCATATAAATTCACAACCGCAAACGGTACTGGCGCTTTTTTTGTCGTCATTACAGTCCCATGATCTTTTTTCTTGATAAAATATATGAAAATAAAAAATATAGTATTGATTATAACAAGTAAAATATTGATAACTGATGGATAAAATATTGTAATAACAACTGTTGCTGTAAAACCGATGAAATAAAGTGACGTAAACAAATATTTTTTTACAAGTGACCACGTACTTGTATATTGTTTTGCCTTTTTTTCTGCATACTCCTGCCAATTGACTGTCGTGGAATGTAGCGCAACATTTATACCCAACACTTTGTTGCCAGAAACACTAATTTCTCCACCAGTATATACATCACCATACACTTCATCACGATTTGACTCTGTGTATAATTCATAATTCTTTTTATACACATCAAGATCATATGCACCTTCGCCAGCCAAAAAACCAAATCTACCTTCTTTATCAGAATATGTCGTTTCCAATTCTTTCATCTGGCTATCAAAAAGTACAATTTTTGCCGCAAGAATTGGCATTTTTGTATCAGCATCAAAAACAACACCCCATCGTCTTTCATTTTTACGTTTTGACATAAATCCAAACAGATTCAAAAACAAAAGATCTTGTATCATTGTTGGTGTTGTCGAAAAAAGTGGTATTGCTGTTGTCGCCAATGCAAGAACTACGCCAGAAATTGTTCCCAACAAACCTGCAGTTTGAAAAGCTTTTTTATTTTCTGCTACAGATTCCTCTACGGTCAATTGTTCAGGTTCCGTTGTTGTGCCCTCTTCAATTGTTGAGACACTTATTGTATCTTCAATTGCTTGTTGTGGCGTATTAACATTTTCTGGCATCTCTATTGCTGGTTCCAATTCATCATCACCAGTATTTGGAATATCTCCACCAATAACATAATATTGCCCATGCGAAATTGCTGGAATAATCAAAAAAACAAACATGAAACAAAATAAACTTATTTTTATTATATTTATTTTTTGTTTTAGTTTTATATTCATATTATTATTTTACATTACAAAATATTTTATTCATTATTCTCTTCTAATGTTATATCTTCACTAATGACATTTTTTTCCTCTTTATCATTATCTGTTGATGTTGTTTGATCTTCTACAATAAGCCAATCAAACGCAATCGGTGCGTCTACTTCATTCGCCACCGTCACATGAAATCCACTACCTGCGTCTATGCGTGATATTGACATTGTCTGTGTCACCACGCCACCCTTTGGCGTTACAAAAATTCTACTATTATCTCTTACCGCTATTGTTGGCACAAATACATCCAAAGCATCTTTTGCAATTGCACTCTCACCAATCGTTGCACCGTCCTCTTCACCTGTAATTGCAATGCTATCAGTTGCAAGCGCACCAACGCTCATAATACCATCTAATGTAAGATTACCATCACCATCCGTGTAAACAAGCGTATCAGGATTAATTGAAAGGAAGAAATTCATTAATTCTGTATGTGTGTCCTCTATATCATCCATGCGATCTTCAACATCTGTAAGAATATCTGCTTGTATATTTGCTTCTGACTGCAATGTTAAAATATCACTATCATTTTTTTGTGCCTGTAGGGATAGGTTATTAACCTGTCCTGCAATATCAACAAACTGATTTTCAATATCACCTAGATTTTCATCCACTGATGTTTGTAACTGCTGTAGTGTACTTATGTTTGTATCTGTTTGTAATGCATTTGATGTGATTGTGATATTTGACTGTTCTATTTGATCTTGTTGATCTGTTATAGAATTGATCATTGGTGCTATGAGTCCGATGTAGTCTACTGATTTGTATCCTGCTGCGTCTGTGTATACTAACTCTGGAAATATCTTTGCAACATCTTGAGCGAGTAGACCCATGTGCTTGTTGTCATCAAATCCTCTATCTTTGAAATTTTCTGTATCATAGTTATATGATACTCCATTTAATTGAGTTAGTTTATCTAAAGAGTTATCTAATGTCTTTATGTTTGTTTTAAATCTTTTATCTGATGATGTAAGCCATCCATTTGAGGTTGCAAGACCATTTACATTTAGTCTGTAACCTAAGTTTGCATTTGCTCCTATTCCTACTTGACCGTATTGATTTATGTTAAAAACTGTTTGATTTGCATTTGTTGTTGAGGCTGTGCATTGTTGGTTTAAGGTTCCGCCTGAACTTGCGGTTCCTCCACTGGAGATAGAACCACCTGAGCCTGCACTCCCACCACTTCCCGTAACTCCTCCTGAACCTATGCTTCCGCCTGAGCCGAGAGATGGATTGGCACAAGTTCCTCCGAGATTTCCGTCAGAGTCTATCTTAACTAAAAACATGTCACTGCTTCCAGCACCGTAACTAGCTGTATGTCCAGCTATTGCATATCCTCCATCTGTAGTTTGAATAATTGATTGTACATACTCATAATTTGCGTCACCAATTGTCCTTGTTCCGCCACTGCCAAAGCCCATGTCAAGGGCACCTGATCTGGTAAGTTTAGTGATGTACATATCATAACCTCCTGCACCGTAGCTAGTAGTATGTCCAGCTATCGCATACCCTCCATCTGTAGTTTGAAAAATTGAATGAGCTTGATCCCTATTTATTCCTCCAACTGTTCTGGTTCCACCTGAGCCGAATGATGTGTCAAGAGCACCAGAGCTAGTAAGTTTAGTGATGTACATATCATAATTTCCTGCACCATAACTATCTGTATATCCTGCAATTGCATAACCTCCATCTATAGTTTGAATAATCGATTGTGCTCTATCATCGCCTGCACCACCCACAGTTCTTGTGCCACCACTACCAAAACTGGTGTCAAGAGCTCCTGCACTAGTGAGTTTAGTGATATACATATCATAACCTCCTGCACCATAGCTAATTGTGTATCCTGCAATTGCATAACCGCCGTCAGAGGTTTGAATGATGGAGTAAACCCTATCACCACTTACTCCACCAACTGTTCTGGTTCCACCTGAGCCGAATGATGTGTCAAGAGCTCCTGCACTAGTGAGTTTAGTGATGTACATATCATAACCTCCTGCACCATAACTATCTGTATATCCTGCTACGACATAGCCACCATCTGAGGTTTGGATGATAGAATGAGCATAATCAGCGCCTGGTCCACCGGCTGTTACTGTACCTCCTATTCCAAAAGCTGCATCAAGAGCACCTGTACTAGTAAGTTTTGCAATGTACATTTCATCATTACCAGCACCATAGCCCTTCGTATTTCCTGCAATTGCATAACCACCGTCAAAGGTTTGGATAATGGAGTAGGCATATTCATTGTCTGTCCCGCCAACTGTTCTTGTTCCACCACTACCAAAACTGGTGTCGAGGAATCCAGCACCAGTGAGTTTAGTAATGTACATATCATTATTTCCAGCACCATAACTATGTGTATGCCCTGCAATTGCATAACCACCGTCAGAGGTTTGGATGATAGCATAGGCAACCTCAGTATCCGTTCCTCCAACTGTCTCCGCAAAAGTTGGCACTTCAATATCCTGATAGATTGCCAGCGAATCTTTGCCTGTATCCGTATTTGCGATTGTTAATTTTGCATCTGGAGTTGTAAGTCCTATGCCTACATTACCCTCAGCATCAATCCTCAACCTTTCCACAGATCCTGTATCAGTGAGTCCTGAGGTTGAGAATGCCATTTCACTAGAGGTGCCTGGATTTGATACTGTCTCAAAATTTGCAATTCCATTTATACTGTCATAATCAATCAAAAAATTAGTTGGAGGTGAGGCAACTCCACCTTCAAAAGAAATTCCACCGTGAGCGTAAATAGTATTTGTAGCTCTTATCGTGCCATTGACATCAAGTGTTAAATTTGAATGTGGACTACTAGTCCCTATGCCAACACTGCCAGTAGACGTATCAATAAAAAGTTGATCAGTATTAAATGCTATGTCTCCTTGAGTCGTTGCATCAGTTCCAAAGTTGAGAATATTGTTTGCTGTGTCGTATGATATCAATCCTTCATCTGTCGTACTTGTGCCAATGTGAAGTGTGTTATTTCCTAAGTAGATATCTTTCCATCTGTTTGTATTTGAACCTAGATCATAGAGATTGTTCACGTCTGGTCCAACATCACCTGCAATCTGTAACATAAAATCTGTCGGGTCTGTTACACCAATACCCACATTTCCTGAATCAAAATAAATATTGGAAGCATTCTGTGTCCACAAAGAGCCTGTGCCACCACCTGAAGTTGAGCCTCTGTTTAATTTTACTGCTCTCAATAATAAGGAGTAGTTTGCATCGTCTGTACGCTTATGAAAAAACTCATTATTTTTAATTGGCATGAAAAATGAATTTGAATATCGCGTAGCTCCCCATGAATAAGCCAAATCATCTACCTGTACGTTCTCTTGATTACTTCCAATTGTCATCGTTGTGTTAATTCCATCCATTGAGATGACCACGCCGTTCGTATCACTTGATGAATCGTGTCTATTTGCTGGAATAATTTGTGAAACCTTGCCATTTGGAGCTAATAATAAAATACTCTGTGATGTAAATGACACAGGATTATTACCAGTTGATAAAATCATTTCAGATGCTTTTGAGAAAAATATATCATTTCCTGACATTGTAAACTGTTTGATACTTGCGCTTCCGTTAGTCAAGACATACCCAAGCCATCTATAAGATGTAAATCCCGATGGAATATTTGCCGCATTTACATCTGTATCAAATCCTACATCCGTTGTGCCGTCATCTTTTTCTATCAAGAAAACATTATATAATGTATCGTTTGCAATTGTTCCACTGAATAAGCCACCTTCATCATCGCCTTCCGCAAATGTTGCATCTAATTGCTTTGTTAATCCTATTGACAGCTCTAAATCTTTTGAATTTGTTTCATCTTTTGCATACCCACCTGTTACATATATATCATGATCCGTATCTCCTGAATCATTTGATAGATTAAATCCATATAGGAATCCTGGGGTGTACCCTGATGAAGTAGTTGATGCGCTGTCGTCGTGTACGATTGCAGTCCAAGAAACAGTATTTGTGTCAGCAAAAACAAGTCGTCCATTAGTAATAATACGTGCCTCTATCGATATTGTATGTGTTCCAGCTGTTACATTTGGTATTGTGCTCTCACCACTCCATGAATTTTGAGAATTAGCTTCATTAACAGCAATACTTGTTGTATCACCACATATTGAATCAATACAAGCTCTTACCTCAAAAACAGTATTGGCATTTTCTACGTATCCATTTAAATTCCATTGGATGTAAGCTGTGCCAGCAGCTAAATCAACAACTTTATCAGAAAAT
>JAOZUJ010000024.1 GCA_029938745.1 Candidatus Moraniibacteriota bacterium | reverse complement strand
ATTATGAATAAACGATTTTATTTAATTTTGCATGATATCAGAAGCGCATATAATGTTGGTGCGATTTTTCGGACTGCGGATGGTGCAGGCGTGGATCATATTTATTTGACAGGGTATACACCGCTACCTCCTGATGGATCACAAATTTATACAACAAAGCCAGAGCGTATGATCATCAAAACATCATTAGGAGCGCTTGAGTATGTTGCGTGGTCAGGACACAAGGAGATCGAAGGTGTTGTACAAAAACTTAAAGACGATGATACGCAAATCGTTGCGCTTGAACAAGGTGATGGCAGTATTGATTATCAAAAATTTACATCAGATAAAAATGTTGCACTTGTGCTTGGAAATGAGCCAGTGGGAATTGATGAGCAAACATTAGCACTTTGTGATACAATGATAGATATACCAATGCGGGGACAAAAGAATTCTTTGAATGTGTCGGTGGCGGCTGGCATTGCAATTTATGAACTTATTGGAAAGATTAAGAATTTTTAATGTAATGTGAAATTATGGCAGATAATAAACAGTATTTCAATATAAATAAGATTATTGGCAATTGGCTTGAACGCTTGTTGTGGCTGTGGCTGCCGTTTTATGGAATTATACGGCTTACAAAAGATGTAATTGCAAAACACGATAAAGATAAAGAATAAAACCCGAACTCATTATGAGTTGGGTTTTTATTATTGGACAGTATTACATCGGCTTACAGCCAGCGCCTTTCTCTGGCGACAGCAACAATTTTTTGATTTTGTTGATGTAGTTTAAATTTACCGAGTTCGCTGTGAGCACGCTCCGTTGCCGTTCCATTGGCTCGTTGCAGTTGACAGTAGGCTATATAGCGTAAATCCTCACCATTTGCACGAAGATGATCTATGAGAACACCTTCAGCTGTTTCCGTGTCAATTGGGGAACTCTCTGTGTCATGTAGGATTACACCAGCCTCGTTCACCAACATTGTTGGTGGCACTGTACACTCTTGTGATAACAGATTTTGTGTTATCTGAGTGATGTTGAGGTCGGTTTTCTTTTTTTCGGCAATGTAGTACATTGGCTTTTCTCCTGTGTTTTTTGGGTATGTAATATTATTTTATGGCCGGATGTATTTATAGCATTTTGTGTGTAAAAAGTCAAGGATTGTTTTGTAAAATAAAAAGCAGGTTAATATTAACCTGCTTTTTAATATTCATTGAGAAGTTAGTTACTTTACTTCTTTTACAAATAGTTCGAATGTTTTTGGATTTTCCATTGCAAGTTCTGATAATACTTTTCTGTCTAACTCAACATTTTTCTTTTTCATTTTGTTGATAAATGTTGAATATTTTTCACCATGTAATCGGAGTGCATTATTGAGTCGCAACACCCATAGATTTCGCATTGTGCGTTTTTTTGTACGGCGATCACGGTATTTATATTTACCCGCCTTTAGTACAGCTTCCTTTGCTGCACGATAGTGTGTGCTTCTACGCCATTTAAATCCTTTTGTTAGTTTGAGAAGATTTTTTCTGCGCTTACTTGCGGTTACTCCGCGTTTTACTCTTGCCATAGCCCTGGTATATTAGTAATTAGTTAGTAATAAGTAGTTTGTTAAACTAATGCTTTTTTAACATTTTTTTCGTCTGTTTTGAAAAGTCTTTTATCACTTCTTTTACTACGAGTTTTATTGCCAGATTCTTTTGCATTGAAATGATTTTGCCCTGTTGAGCGACGTTTTACTTTTCCAGTCTTTGAAACCTTAATTTTTTTTGTGAGTGCTTTATTAGATTTTCTTTTCGGCATAATGTTTTTCCTAAATAATATATAATCACAGCAAAAACTGCGTTTTCATCAAAATGTGATGACTGTTAAGAAATACTATAGTAATTAATGTATTTTGTCAAATGTTATTCTGGTGCAATAATTGTATTAAATCCACCAGGAAATTTTTTGATTTCTTCTTCTGTACGATGGGGAGTTTCAAGTGTTTCGAGAAATTTTTTAATATTTTCTCGTGCAAGTCCTTGATGTGCTTTTTCACGTCCACGTAACACAATCTCAACCTTTACTTTATTTCCTTTTGAAAGAAATTTTTCAGCTTGCTTCTTTTTGAAATCAAGGTCATGTGTGTCAGTACGTATGCCAATGCGAACACCTTTTGTTGTAACAACCTTTTGTTGTGATTTTGCTTGGCGATATTGTTTTGCTTGTGCATATTGAAATTTACCGTAATCGAGTATTTTGCATACAGGTGGCTTTGCTTTTGGCGATACTTCAACGAGATCAAGTCCAGCACCCTCTGCAATTGCACGTGCTTCCTTAAGACCAATTTCACCAATGTGTTCTTGATTGTGGTCAATGAGAATAATAGGATCAGCAAAAATACGCTCATTTGCACGCATTTGAGGCACCTTAGCTGTTCTCTTTGGTTTTCTGCGAAATCGTCTACGCATAGTAATTAATTTTAAATGTTGAATTTTAAATTTTAATTGAATGACATAATGATCTAATATTTTAAAATTAAGTCATTACAAAATTCAAACTTCAATTAAAATTTATAATTTGAAATTTAACTTATGTGGAGATGGTGGGAATTGCACCCACGTCCAAATTTGTAGATCTGATAATATTCTTCACACGCTTGGAACAGTTTTGCATGCTCATGCAAATGAGCAAGTTCAATTAATAGTAGCAAAACAGTCAAAAGATCTATTAATCTATCTTTGAAGATTTAATTTTTTGTCAGCAAAGATACTGATAGAAAACGAGCCTCAAAAATATGATACCACGGTCAGTCTATGAGACATCGACTGTGTGATAGCTCAGGCGTTTATTACGCGAGAGTCGGTGCAAAAGATGGTGCAAATGCGTTAGCAAATGCTACTTTTGCTTTATTGATAAAGTTTGCACTTAAATCAAAGTGTATATTAGTTTAACGAGAATAAATATACATGCTCGACGTGCATATCAGCAGACGACAAACTGTCGAAAGCTAATCATCCCCAAATTGTAATTTTAAATTTACAATTTTAAATTTTAATTGAATTTTTAATGAATTAATTTTAAATTAAAACATTGTGTTATTCAATTAAAATTCAAAATTCAAAATTGTGCCTTAGTGCTTTAGCGCGCGAGCGATATTTCTATCGGTATCACGTTTTTTGATTGTATTACGCTTATCATGCTTTGCTTTTCCGCGTGCGAGGGCAAATTCCAATTTGATAAGGTTTCTCTTAGTATAAACACGAATCGGTACCATTGTCAAGCCTGCTTGTGCCTTTTTCCCAATAAGTGAACGAATTTCAGATCTTTTTACGAGCAACTTTCGTGAACGATTTGGGTCATATTTTTTGACATTACCAGCATGTATATAGAGAGGTATAAGTGCATTTGTTAGATATAGCTCATTGTTGTGTATGGTCACAAATGCTCCTTTGAGGGATATATGCCCAGTTTTCACTGACTTTACTTCATGACCATACAATACTAAACCAGCCTCATATTTTTCAATGAATTCATAATCAAATTTTGCTCGTTTGTTTGTTGCTAATGTTGTCATACAGATAGTAAAGCATAGAAACATTGAAATATCAAAGTATTTATTAACCAATCGCTCAATTCTAGGATAACCTCGTAATGTGACAAGTCGCGACTTGTCACTGCTCCTGATAGTCAGGACATATAAATTAACTAGTTGAATAATAATTGGAGTTTATTTACACAATAAGTATAATGACCTAATATACTAATATACTATTTACTAACATACTAGTTAATATGCAACTGCAATTAGAAGTGAAAGAAAAAAATATAAAACTCGTATTACTTGACGGAGAGAAATCTCTTGATGAGACAAGATGGACTGACGAAAATAATTTGTTAGAAAAGTTTTTTCCGATTTTTGATGACATGCTTGTGCGCAATCATATGATTGTTGAAGATATTGATGAATTTGTTTTGGATACAAATATACCCGATGGTTACACAACGGCGCGCATTGCACAGACGATTATTAAGACGCTCCAGTTTGCACACAATTCATAATGTGATACTATATATAGAACTAATTTAGGTATTAGTTTTTATGAGTAATTTTTAAGTAAATCGTAATATATAAACATAATGACTGAAGAAAAAAAGACAACCGAAGAGCAACCAGCAGACGAAGAAAAGAAGACTGAAGATAAAAAAGTTGAAGACACAAAAGGAGAAGAAAAAAAGACTGACGACACATCATGTGGTAGTGGCATGTGTGGAGAAGGAAAGGGTGGTAGTCTATTTGTGTGGATTATTGTAATTATACTAATCGTAGGTGCACTTATATTTTTCCAACAGAAAAAATCTGGTGATGGTGAAGCAAAGGCAGTAAGTGATAAAACGAGTGAAGAAGTCTCTACAGCAGCATTAGAATTAATCAATGGAGAATTAGTGATGCCTGGAACAGAAGTTGAAGTGGGTGAAATTACAGAGGAAAGTGGTTTGTACAAAATTGAATTGACAGTGGCAGGACAAGAGATCACATCTTACATGACAAAAGATATGACAAAGTTTATTCCACAGTTAATTGATGCAAAAGAAATGGAAGAAGTAGAGGGTGAAGATGGTGAACAGCCAGCTGCACCAGTCGTAGAAGTAACAACAAAATCAGATAAGCCAGAAGTAGAATTATTTGTAATGAGCTATTGTCCATATGGCACGCAAATGGAGAAAGGATATTTGCCAGCAATAGAAGCTTTGGGTGACACTGTTGATGCAAAATTGAAGTTTGTGGATTATGCAATGCACGGAGAAAAAGAAGTCAATGAGAATTTACGACAGTATTGTATTCAAAAAAATGAGCCACAAAAGATTAATGCATATATGAAATGTTTCTTGGCAACGACAGAAGGAAGTGATGCAGAAGCAAAAGTGTGTATGACAAAAACACAAGTAAATCCAACACTATTGAGTCAATGTGTTACAGCAACAGATGCCCAGTACAATGTAACAGAATTAGCAAAAGATGAAGCATCATACGTGAGTGGACAATTCCCACAATTCAATGTTGACAAAGATGATGTAGAAAAATATGGTGTACAAGGTTCACCAACACTTGTAGTGAATGGTGAAACAGTACAAGCAGGACGTGATAGTGCAAGCATTCTTGCAGCAATCTGTTCTGGATTTGAAGAACAGCCAGAAGCATGTCAAACAGAACTTTCAAGTACATCACCTGCACCAGGGTTTGGTGAGGGCGAAGACACAACAGGCGCAAGTGATGGCGCTGGATGTGGTGCATAAATCGTTTCATAAATTTTTATGAAGACAATAAAACTTCCTGTAGAAATACAGGAAGTTTTTGTTTATTATTATATATAAAAACGGCAGTGCTTTTTATTTGACAAGATATATGCTATCTGTTACTATTCAATGTACTGAAAATAATCCACTTTAATGAGGCGGATTTCTTGTTGTGTAACAGGGGGTTTCGTGTCACGTGTTGGATGCAGCATCGGACAAATTTGTGCGACAATTAAATAATTAATCATTAGAAAACTCCATCAGTAAGGTAACACTCAAACTTTCAAGATATGTATCAAAGTTTGGGAGTATCGTGTGATGGGAGGTCTTTTTATGGTTGAAGATAAAAAAATGAAGGTAAAGGGGAAATTCAGCGCCTCTTCTTCGCTTGCAAAACGCAAGTTTTTCAAAAAACAATTAGCTGTTTCACTTCCAAACCTTATTGAAGCACAGACTGCTTCATATGAATGGTTTTTGGAAAAAGGATTGCAGGAGTTATTAGACGAAGTAAATCCAATTGTGGATTTTGCAGGAAAAAAGATGGAACTTTCCATCTCTGATTATTTCTTGGATGATCCAAAATTTGATGAACGAACATCACGCGATAAGAATGTCTCTTATGAGGCACCATTGCGTGCAACGGCACGGCTCGTTTTTAAAAAGGGAGCAGAAGTGAAAGAACAAGAAATCTATTTTGGAGAATTTCCACTGATGACTGATCGCGGAACATTTATTATAAATGGAGTAGAGCGTGTGATCGTATCACAATTAATTCGTTCACCAGGTGTATTTTTTTCAATGGAATACATTAAAGGTAAAAAATTCTTTGGTGCAAAAATTATTCCAAATCGTGGTGCATGGTTAGAATTAGAAACTGATCGTGAAGGTGTAATTTATATAAAAATTGATCGTAAACGAAAATTACCTGTAACAACATTGCTCAGGGCTTTTGGTCATGGCAGTGATGATGAGATTCGAGCATTGTTCAGTGATGATGTTGAAATATTAGAAGTAGATCACATTGGTGAAACACTTGAAAAAGATATTACAACAACGCAAGGTGAAGGATATAAAGAAGTATACAAGCGTATTCGTCCAGGAGATCTTGCAACAGAGGAAAATGCAAAACAGATGATTGATGCGATGTTCTTCAACTTTGATCGTTACGATTTTGGGGCCGTGGGACGATATCGGTTAAATGAGCGTTTGCAAATTAGTACAGAAAACACGATTGAAAATCGTATATTGAGTGTTGATGACTTTGTGCTAATTGTAAAAGAAATCATTCGGATGAATAATGATCTGACGGCAATTGCTGACGATATTGATCATTTAGGAAATCGTCGTGTACGTGGCGTGGGTGAGTTGATTCAAAATAAAATGCGTATCGGATTTGCACGCATGGCTCGAAATATTAAAGACCGTATGAGCACATGTGATGTAGAAACAGTTGTGCCAGGGCAAATTATTAACTCTCGACCAGTTGCTGCATCGATTAAAGAATTCTTTTCTAGCTCACAGTTATCACAATTTATGGATCAGGTAAATCCGTTAGCTGAGTTAGAACATAAGCGTCGTTTATCTGCGCTTGGTCCCGGTGGTTTGACGAGGGAACGAGCTGGTTTTGAGGTGCGTGATGTTCATTATTCTCATTATGGACGTATCTGTCCAGTAGAAACACCGGAAGGTCCAAATATTGGTTTGGTAGGACATTTGGCAACATATGCACGTATTAATGAATATGGCTTTTTAGAAACACCATATCTTGAAGTAAAACAAGAAGTAAAAAATTCTGAGAAAAAACTTGTCGGTCGCATTTTGTCAAAAAAAGTTGCTGGATTTAAAACTGGCACAAAGATTGATGAAAAAGCTGCAAAAAAGATTGCAAAAGACAAAGGTGACACAATTGCGGTTGCGCCATATGTTGATGATAAGGTGATGTATGTGAATGCAACGGTAGAAGATCGCGTTACAATAGCTCACGGTGGAACTAAACTTGATGAAGGTAGAAATGTGATAGAAAAGATGGTAGAAGCTCGTGTGAACGGTCAGCCAGACTTGGTGATTGCAACAAGTGTTGATTATATTGATGTGTCACCAAAACAGTGTATTTCAGTTGCGACTGCACTTATTCCATTTTTGGAGCACGATGATGCAAACCGTGCACTTATGGGTTCAAATATGCAACGGCAAGCTGTGTCATGTGTAAAACCAGAAGCACCATTAGTAGGAACTGGTATTGAAGATAAAGCTGCAGCTGATTCTGGACAGGCTGTAATTGCGACAAATGCTGGAACGGTCATTGCTGTTGATGGATATAAGATTATTGTAGAAGAAAAACAGCCAGTTGGCTCAAAAAAGAAAAAGAATCATAAACATGAGTATCTATTACATACGTTTATGAAATCAAACGCGTTCACTTCAATGAATCAGGTACCGCGTGTAAAAAAAGGTGAAAAAGTTAAAAAAGGACAATTGTTAGCTGATGGTTCTTCAACAGAGCATGGTGAACTAGCACTTGGACAAAATATGCTCGTAGCCTTTGTACCGTGGGAAGGATTTAACTTTGAAGATGCAATTATTGTATCAGAAAGGGTGCTGAGGGATGATCGATATAGTTCAATTCATATTGAAGACTTCAAGCTTGACGTACGTGACACAAAACTTGGTCCAGAGATTGTTACACGAGATATTCCAAATATCGGAGAAGAACGTCTGAAAAATCTTGATGAAACCGGTATCATTCGTATTGGAGCTGAAATATCATCAGGAGATATTTTGGTTGGTAAAATTACACCAAAAGGCGAGGGAGATCTTACAGCTGAAGAGAGATTGCTCAGAGCAATTTTTGGTGAGAAATCACGAGATGTAAAAGATTCATCACTATATTTACCGCACGGTGAACATGGTAAAGTTGTTGATATCAAGATATTTACACGAGAACAAGGAGATCGTTTACCAACAGGAGTAAGTCAACAAATTCAGGTTTCTGTAGCGCAAATGAGAAAAATTTCAGTTGGAGATAAGCTTGCAGGACGTCATGGAAATAAAGGTGTAATCTCACGGATTGCTCCAGTGGAAGATATGCCGTATTTGCCAGATGGTACGCCAGTTGATGTAATTTTAAATCCGCTTGGTGTAGCGAGTCGTATGAATATAGGACAGATCTTGGAGACACATCTTGGTTGGGCAGCACTTAAACACGGTTACACTGTAGCAACACCAGCACTTGATGGTGTAAGTGAGGCAGATATCAAAAAAGAATTAAAATCTGCAGGATTGCCAGAAAATGGTAAAATTGGTTTGATTGATGGTAAGTCAGGACGTCCATTTGATAATGAATCAACTGTTGGTGTGATGTATATTTTGAAGCTCAATCATTTGGTTGATGACAAGTTGCATATGCGTTCAATTGGTCCGTATTCATTGATTACGCAACAACCACTTGGTGGTAAGGCACAATTTGGTGGACAGCGTTTTGGAGAGATGGAAGTGTGGGCACTTGAAGGTTATGGTGCAGCACATACACTGCAAGAAATGCTTACGATCAAATCGGATGATGTAATGGGACGATCAAAAGCATACGAATCGATCATTAAGGGCGAAGCAATTAAAAGTCCAAATCTCCCAGCTTCATTTCATGTTTTAGTAAATGAATTAAAGGGTCTGTGTTTGGATGTAGAACTTATTGGACAAAAAGTCGAATCAGGAAGTAATGCAAAAAAAGTAAAAGATGCAGAAATAGAAGAAAAATAATTTGCCTACGTTCGCTTGGACGAATAAGGTAAGCATCTTGAGGAAATATCAATCTATAACTAAAAGTCAAACATATGGAAAATAATGTAACAAAAGTTAGTGATTTCGACAGTGTCCGTTTGCGTCTTGCATCTCCTGATTCAATTCTTGAATGGTCAAGTGGTGAAATTACAAAACCAGAAACAATTAATTATCGTACACAACGATATGAAATGGATGGATTGTTCTGTGAAAGAATCTTTGGTCCGTCAAAAGATTGGGAATGTTATTGTGGAAAATATAAACGTATTCGATATAAAGGAATTACATGTGATAAATGTAATGTTGAGGTAACGCGTTCAATTATCCGTCGTGAAAGAATGGGACATATTCAATTGTCAGTACCAGTATCACACATTTGGTTTTTGCGTGGTGTGCCAAGTAAAATTGGTTTAGCACTAGGTCTTTCATCACAAGCACTAGAAAAGGTAATTTACTTTTCATCATACATTGTTACTGATGTAGATGATGAGGCACGATTACAAGCTTTGGAAAATCTAGAAAGTGAGTTTAAACACAAGCAGAAAGAATTGAAAGCAAGTGGCGATGATGATACATTGCAAGAATTGAAAAAACAATTTCGTTCAAAGAGAGATGCTCTGAAAAGCATGGCTTTGTATCAAATTTTGAGTGAGGTAGACTATTTCAATCTCTCAACGAGTTTTGGACAGGTTTTTTCTGCAGGAATTGGCGCAGAAGCAATCCGAGAAATTTTTGAAGGACTTGATCTTGACGAGATGGTCAAACGATTGAAAGCTGATGTGGAAGATGCTGATTCAATTTCAAAGAAAAAATTACTCAAACGTATCAAATTCTATCAAGGAGTTAAAAAGGCTAATATCAAACTAGACTGGATGTTGCCAACTGTAATTCCTGTTATTCCTCCAGATCTCCGTCCAATGGTAGCGCTTGATGGTGGACGTTTTGCGACATCTGATCTTAATGATCTCTATCGTCGTATTATCAACCGAAATAATCGTTTGAAAAAATTGATGGATCTACATGCGCCAGAGGTGATTACGCGAAATGAAAAGCGTATGTTACAAGAGGCAGTTGATGCACTTTTTGACAATAGCGCACGTCGTGGACAAGCATCTGTTGCAGCATCTACTGGACAACGTCGAGCACTCCGCTCACTTGCTGATTCATTGAAAGGAAAACAAGGGCGTTTCCGTCAAAACTTACTCGGTAAACGTGTTGACTATTCTGGACGTAGCGTAATCGTCATTGGTCCGCAGTTGAAATTACATCAAACAGGTTTGCCAAAACGTATGGCACTTGAACTTTTCAAACCATTTATTATCAATAAGCTGATTGAAAGAGAATATGCACATAACGTGCGTACAGCTGGAAAAATGGTTGACGGCGAGACAGAAGAGGCATATGAAATTTTGGATAATATTATTTCACATCACTATGTGATGCTTAATCGTGCACCGACATTGCATCGTTTATCGATCCAGGCATTTCAACCAGTATTGATTGAGGGTAAAGCAATTCAGTTGCATCCGATGGTTTGTGCAGCATTCAACGCTGACTTTGACGGTGATCAAATGGCTGTACATGTACCATTGACCGCTGAAGCACGTGAAGAGTGTGCAAATATCATGTTGTCATCAAAGAACTTGATCAAACCAGCAAGTGGTGAGCCGATCGTGACACCAACTCTGGATATTGTACTGGGTATTTATTATCTTACTCACATCAAACCAGAAACGAAGGATGATGAAAAAAAGCCAAAAATATTTGCAGATATGGATGAAGCAATTTTAGCGTATCAAAATGAGATTATTACTGTAAATGAAGAAATTTATATACTGCACAATAAAAAGACATACAAAACATCTGCTGGACGTGCAATGTTCAATGATATTTTGCCAGAAGAAATGCAATATATAAATGAGGAAATGACAAAGGTTGAATTGAAAGACATTGTTGCAACGATGCTTGAAATAATTGGGCAAGACGAAACAGCGCTATTTATTGATCGTGTGAAAAGTCTTGGATTTAAAAACGTAACATTCTCTGGTATTAGTTGGGGAATGGATGATCTGAAAGTGCCAGAAGAAAAAGCAAAAATTCTCAGTGATGCACAACAGGAAGTTGAGTCAGTAAAATCAGAATATGATAGTGGACTTTTGACAAATGAGGAGCGAAAAAATCGTTCAATTGGCATCTGGAATAAAGCAAAGGATGATATCACAGACGCAGTACGTGAGGGATTGGACAAGGAAGGTCCTGTGTATTCTATGGTTTATTCTAAGGCTCGTGGTAGTGAATCTGTTATTGTGCAGATGACAGGTATGAAGGGACTTATGGCTGGAACAACTGGTGAGACATTGGAGTTGCCAGTGCGTAGCTCATACAAAGAAGGACTTGATGTATTGGAATATTTTATTTCGACACATGGTGCTCGTAAAGGTATGGCTGATATTGCACTTCGTACAGCAACTGCTGGTTATCTGACACGTCGTTTAGTTGATGTAGCACAAGATGTGATTGTAACAGAAGAAAATTGTGGCGATCGAATTGGTGGCTTCCTCCATCGTGCAGATTCAGATCGCACAGGAGCGTCATTTGCAACACGTGTAGAAGGGCGTACTTCTGCTGGTGCGATTAAGCATCCAAAAACAGATGAAGTAATGGTAGAATCAAGTAAATTGATCAACAAAGAACAAGCAAAAGCAATTGATGAATCTGGTATTGATAAAATAAAAATCCGTACAGTTACATCATGTAAAACTTTGCGTGGTATTTGTCAGAAGTGTTATGGTGTTGATCTCGGTCGTCGAAATGTTGTGACGATGGGACAGGCTGTAGGAACAGTGGCAGCACAAGCAATTGGTGAGCCAGGTACACAGTTGACGATGCGTACGTTCCATGTTGGTGGTGTTGCTGGAAGTGATATTACACAAGGACTTCCTCGTGTAGAAGAGATCTTTGAAGCACGTGCACCAAAGGGTGAATCTGTTATTTCTGAAACTGATGGTGTGGTAATTGAAAAACAAGATGACGGCGGAAAGATCGTTACAATTATTATTGAGTCAGGAGAAGGAAAGAAAAAAAAGCAGAAAAAATATAATGTATTAGCTGCATCAACAATTAATGTTGATAAAGGAGATCTCGTTACTCAGGGCATGCAATTAAATGAGGGTCATATTGATCTCAAAAAGATGTATGCAACAATGGGCAAGGAAGCAGTGCATCGATACATTGTTCGTGAAATTCAAGAAATTTATGCTTCACAGGGTGAAGGTATTGATGATAAGCACATCGAAGTTATTATTCGACAGATGTTCTCACGTATTAGTATTAAAGATTCAGGAGACACAGATCTCATCCCTGGTGAGATTGTAGAAATGAGTGAATTTAATGATGCAAATGCAGAGGCAATTGCTGCAAAGGGTGTGGAGGCAGAGGGTGAGCCAATGATACTTGGTATCACAAAGGTGGCACTTTCTACAGAATCATTCTTGTCAGCAGCATCATTCCAAGAAACTGCTCGTGTTCTTATTAACGCAGCAATTTCTGGAAAGAAAGATCATCTCCGTGGTCTCAAAGAAAATGTAATCATCGGACGATTGATTCCAGCTGGAACAGGATTCCGAAAAGCAGAAGACAAAAAATAGATGTTACGTATGCACATATAACATCACAAAAAACCAATCTCTCTGAGATTGGTTTTTTGATTTTGTGTTGTTAGAATAGATAACGCATCCTATTCTTTTATCTTCAAAATTTCATCGAGAAAGCCATCAATGAGCAATTGTCTTGCTTTTGCAATTGTTATGCCACGCGCTGTGAGATACTGTAATTGTTTTTTATCAAGTGGTGCAGTCGTCGTAGCATGTGTACACTCTACATCACTAGGTATTACTTCGAGTTGTGGAGAGATCGTGGTGTGTGCATTTTTACTTAAGAGAAGATTGTGATTTGTAAAATGTGCGATAGTATCATCTCCTTTTTTATCAATAGATATGGCGCTTTTAATATTTAGTACACTTTTATCATCAAGGGTGCTTTTTATAAGTGTCATACTTTTACTATTTGGATTTTTGTGGTTTTGTGTTAAATTCAGTGTAAATTTCTGCGCATTTTTACCGCGATAAAGTCCATAAATTTTTACATTTGCATCACTGCACACAATATCAAAAGTAACGTCACCGGTCTTATTTTCAAAATAAAAAATATAATCACCAGGCTTCGTAATTTTGTACACTT
>JAOZUJ010000089.1 GCA_029938745.1 Candidatus Moraniibacteriota bacterium | reverse complement strand
TAGTTTGTTGCCGTAAAGTGTGTTTTTGTGATAAACTAAAAAAGATATTGAATAAATATAAATTATGGGGAAAAAAAAGGAAAAAGATGCAAAACAAATAGATGATGAAATAGTGACGTTACACTTAAGTTCACATGCAAAACGTTCTATCGTTGCAATACTTTTGTTTGTTATTGCTGTTTTGTTTGTACTGGGCTTCTTCCATTTGGCGGGTGTTGCTGGCGAAAAAATGACAGGTCTTGTGGGTAAAGCATTTGGATGGGGCAAGTATATTGCACCACTTGTTTTTATTTTTGCTGGCGCTATATTGCTACGCAAAAAAGTGGAAACACGTTTTTATGTCACAAAGATCATTGGAATTTCATTGGCATTTTGGGGCATTTTAGGATTGTTTCATTTGTTGCCATTTGAGAAAGAGCAATTTATTATAATGGCACAAGAGGGTGTTGGTGGTGGATATTTGGGATATATTCTTGCGAATTTATTTGCAACATTTACAGGTAAGATTGCAGGTACAGTTATTTTATTAGCGCTTATGCTTGTTGGTTTTGTTGTGGCATTTAATATGTCATTGGTTGGTATGGGTCCAAAGAAACAGGATACTGTAAAATCAAGTGGATTATTTTCACGTAAGAAAAAAGAAGTTGTTGAAGAAGGTGAGGATGTTGAAGGTGTTACTGAAGAGGAAGGAGAAGATGAATCTTATGATGAGGCAGAGGAAGAAAAAGCAGAAGATGAACAATTTGAGGACGAGCAGTTTGATGATGCCAAAGAATCTGATGAAGTCTATAAAATACCAGACGTTGTAGCACCAGCTGCAATACCAACAACAGAGAATAAAATACAAGGAATCCTGGATAAAAAAAATGAAGATGAGAAAAAAATGACGCAACCAGTTGATGTTGAATGGGAATTACCACCACTAAAATTGCTTGAGCGTGGTAGTGATAAGGCGCAGGGCGGTGATGTGAAGCAACAGGCTGAACGTATTCAAGAAACATTCGAAAATTTTGGTATTACAATGGAGCTGGAAGATATTGTGACTGGTCCAACAGTTACACAATATAGTTTTCGTCCGCAAAGTGGTGTAAAATTAACACGAATTACAGCGCTCAATGCTGATCTAGCACTTTCACTTGCTGCACATCCAATTCGTATTGAAGCTCCAATTCCAGGAAAGTCACTTGTTGGAATTGAAGTGCCAAATAAATCAACGGCTGTAGTACGTTTGCGCTCTTTGCTCAATACAGATGAATTTGATAATTCGGATAAAAAATTATTACTTGCGCTTGGTGAAGATGTAAATGGTAATTATATATTTGGTGATCTTGCCCAAATGCCACACCTACTTTTAGCAGGAACGACTGGTGCTGGTAAATCTGTTGCAATTAATAATATTTTATTGTCATTGCTTTACAAAAATTCTCCAGATGATCTAAAGTTAATTCTTGTGGATCCAAAACGTGTAGAGCTATCTTTGTATGCTGGTATTCCACATTTACTTTCTGATGTGATTGTTGACAATGGAAAGGTGGTAAATGCGCTCAAGTGGACAGTATCAGAAATGGAGCGTCGATATAAGCTTTTGCAAGAAATGGGCGTGCGTGATCTGCAATCATATAATAAAAAGCGTCAAATAGGAGAAATGCATACATTCATTGATGCTGACACTGGTAAAAGTGTGACACAGGCAATGGAAAATTTACCAGGCATTGTAATTGTTATTGATGAGTTGTCTGATCTCATGGGTTCACATGGTAAAGAAGTGGAGGGTGCAATTGTACGTATTTCACAGATGTCGCGTGCAATTGGTATTCATCTTGTCATATCGACACAAAAACCGATTGCAGAGGTTGTAACAGGATTAATTAAATCAAACTTGCCGACACGTATGGCATTAAAAGTTGGTTCAAGTATTGATTCTCGTACAATCTTGGATGCAATTGGCGCAGAAAAATTAATTGGCAATGGGGACATGCTTTACAGAGGACCAGATACATCAGTACCGATTCGATTACAAAATCCATTTGTTGGTGAAAAAGAAATCAAGAAGGTTGTGAATTTTATTAAAAGACAAGCAGAATCTGTTGGAGCGTATGATATTGATGAAGAATTTGATGATGGTGATGGTAGTAATGAAAACAACGACAATAGTCCCGGAGGTATAACAAGTGTTGATTTTGATAGTGAGAGTAGTGGAAGTATTGGCGTGAAATCGGAAGATCCAATTTATGAAGAAGCAAAGGAATTGGTAATTGATGCAGGAAAAGCATCAACGTCGTATATACAACGTCGATTGCGTGTAGGATATTCACGTGCAGCACGACTGATGGATGAATTGGAGGAGAATGGCGTCATTGGTCCGCCAGATGGTTCAAAACCACGAAAGATTCTGATTGCAAATGAGTCTGATGATATGCGAGAATCTGATGAAGGGTAATTATCATTTGTATAGATAAAATATTTTCTTGTGTGAAAATGGAATGATTGTTTGTTTGGTAAGTAATGAATTTATGCAAAAACGCAATTTTGTACGAAAAAAAGTAAAATCGTTAACGCTTGGAGAAAAATTACGTCAATTACGTGAAAATTGTGATATGAGTGTGCAGAAGCTTTCACGTCATATTAATGTAAAAGTTCCCTACATTGAAGCATTAGAACACGGGCAATATGAGAAATTGCCAACAAAAGTATATGCGAAGGGTTTTGTGCGTTCGTATGCGCGTTTTTTTCGTGTTTCAGAAAAAACATTTTTGGACTTGTTTGATCGTGAATATAGCATATATCAAAATATCAATAAAAAAGATGATGAAGAAGAAATGAATAAATTGCCAAAAATTCCGCGATTTGTTTTTACACCACAAATCGTTATTGTGTTTGTAATTTTTATTGTTCTTTGCGCTGTCGGTTTGTATTTGTATTTTAGTATTGACAATTTTATTTCATCTCCTTGGTTGACAATTGAAGAACCTGTTCAAAATAGCATAACTGATAGTGAAACGATCGTTGTGCGTGGTGCAACGAGAAACGGTTCTCGGGTATTTATTAATGGGCAACAAATTTTTGTTGACATGGACGGTATTTTTTCTGATACGATAGAACTTGTGCCTGGAGTTAATGTGATCAATGTCAAAAGTGTCAATAAATTTGAAAAAGAGAGTGTTGAGGAGATCTTTGTTGATGCACAATATAAGATAGAAGAAGAGGAACAAGATGTTGTGAATGTTCATCTTGTTATAAAAGCACAAAATAATCCTGTGTGGCTTAATATTATTGCAGATGATATTGATATTTATAATGACACATTGCAGTTGGATGATGAAATGGCATTTGACGGTGCCAATCAAATTGTAATCACAACGAGTAATGGTGTGGATACTTTGATAAGTGAAGATGGTGGTGAGAAATTTGAGTCGATCAGTGAGGATAATGGTGTGGTGCGTGATCGTGTGTATACAGGTGAAAATTCTGATGTAGAAAATGAAGAACAAAGTGAAAATGATAGTAATAGTGATGAATAAAAATATTTGTTACATACCAAAAAAAGAAGCGATGGTGTAGGGTAAAATTACACTTAAAAAAGTGACAATTGTGGTATATCTGTTATAATATATTTTATAGATAAACACAATTTATGTCTTGTGGGGGAAAGTATGAATTATTATAATTAGTTGAGATTATTTTTATGGCAAAAAAGCAGACTGCAAAAAAGACGGAGGGGAAGAAGGATGAAAAGAAAGTAGAGGCAGTAGTAGATGAAATTCGA
>JAOZUJ010000196.1 GCA_029938745.1 Candidatus Moraniibacteriota bacterium | reverse complement strand
CTTATTGACGCAGGTGATTTTGTGCAGATCACAGGAAAAGTATTTACAACAAAGGCAGGTCAACAAACAGTAATGGCAAGCGAATGGAAATTATTGACAAAAGCACTTAGAGGATTGCCAGTAGAGCACTTTGGATTAAAAGACGAAGACGAAAAATTTCGCAAAAGATATATTGATCTCGTGCTTAACGATGAACTGCGGGATATGTTCAAGCGTCGTGCAAAATTTTGGCGCGTGATGCGTGAATTTATGCAGGAAAAAGATTTTTTTGAAGTAGAAACGCCATCTCTTGAAGTGACGACTGGCGGGGCTGAAGCGCGACCATTTTCTTCACATCACAATGATTTTGATTTACCAATCTATATGCGAATTTCTATCGGAGAATTATGGCAAAAGCGTTTGATGGCATCTGGGTTTGAAAAAACATTTGAAATTGGGCGCGCATATCGCAATGAAGGTTCAAGTCCAAATCATTTGCAAGAGTTTACCAATATGGAGTTTTATTGGGCATATGCAAATTATAATGATGGGATGGACATGGTCAAAGAATTATATCGACATATAGCACAATCAGTATATGGGAAAACGACATTTACTGCACGTGGAATGGAGTTTGATCTGGCAGATGATTGGGATGAGATTGATTATGTTCAAGAAGTACAAAAGCAAACAGGTGTGAATGTGATTGATGCAACAAAAGAAGAATTAAAAGAAAAACTTGATGAGTTGGATGTAAAATATGAGGGTGATAACCGTGAGCGATTTACTGATTCACTGTGGAAATACTGTCGTACAAATATTGTAGGTCCGGCATTTTTGGTCAATCATCCTACATTTATGGCTCCATTATCAAAACGCAAAGCAGATAAACCTGATCAAGTGGAAAAATTTCAGGTTTTGATTGGTGGTGCAGAGGTGGGCAATGGATATAGCGAGCTCAATGATCCAATCGATCAGCGGAAGCGTTTTGAAGAGCAGGAGAAATTACTTAAAGCAGGTGATGATGAAGCAATGATGCCTGATTGGGAGTTTGTAGAAATGTTAGAATACGGCATGCCACCAA
>JAOZUJ010000195.1 GCA_029938745.1 Candidatus Moraniibacteriota bacterium | reverse complement strand
TGAAACATTAATCTCTCTGTCCCTATCATTACTGTTCCATGCAAGAATTGGCGTATCATTACTATCTAATACCAACCGCATAGTCATATTCCAATCACTCTGATTCCACAAAACATCGCCTTCCCAACTATCTCCGTCCCATTGGGATACACCAATACCACGACCTTCATCATCAATATTATATGCAATAACTGGATTACCCACAGAGTTCACTTTAATTTGTGGTGCAGCAGTTGAACTTGTTTCAATAACATCATAATCCCCTGCACTATCTAACGATGTCCATTCAGTTCCACTCCAATGCGTAAAATGTATATCACGATTACCATTATTTCTCCATACTGCCATTGGATTATTACTGTCATCTCGTGCTAATTGAATATCATATGCCGTAAACCAACCTCCTAATATTTCTTCATATGGACTGTCATCCTTTCCTTCCCACGCACTCCCTGTCCACTCTGTATATACTGGCAATCGTGCCCCATCCCCTCCATCTTTCCCTGATATGATCATTGGATCACCATCCGAACTTGCAATCATATGAAAAGTTGTTCCATCCCAACTATTATATATTCTATGATCAAAAAGATATTCTGAATCATCACTTGAACCATCCACCGTTGTCCAATTCTCACCAGTCCATTTTCTTATAAAAATACTATTATAACCTCCAACCCACGCAACAATTGGATTGCCATCATTATCTGCAATTATTTGAGGTTTTTGTGCATTTGCACAACCAACACCTCCCGTGCCATAATATCTCAAAGTGAAATCAAAAGAATCTTGTTCAGATTCAGAGAGTTTAGATTTTGGAATTTTTAAATGACACAATTGATGCTTGTACTCAACCTTATCACTCACAAAACCAAACTCACATGAGCCATACGTATCATCAATGTCATCCATATGAAATATGTCACCACCAATCTGTACTTCTGTCCAATCCTGACCATAATCATCAGTGTTGTCCATGGTGATATCTAGATCATAATATAAATATTCATCATCATCTGTAATATTTATATATGTATGTCCATCAGGGTGCCCAGTGGACGGCTC
>JAOZUJ010000088.1 GCA_029938745.1 Candidatus Moraniibacteriota bacterium | reverse complement strand
CCTTTTGGTTGTATAAAAGTAATAGGATTAACTGGCGTACCATTTTGTTTCATTCCATAATCTAAGTGCGGACCAGTGGACCATCCTGTTGATCCAACATATCCAATTAATTCTCCTTGTGCAACCTGAATACCTGATTTAATACCTTTTGCAAAGGCGCTAAGATGTCCATAGTGTGTAGTGTAACCATTATCATGTTTCATGCGAACTATGTTTCCCCAACCACCAGCCCAACTTGCCTGTGTCACAGTACCACGCGCCGATGCAACAACTGGTGTGCCCGATGGCGCAGCATAATCAACTTGATAATGTGCCGTTACTCTCCTTGTGATCGGATGCAATCGTGCACCAGTAAAACCAGATGAGATACGACGATAGCTCAGTGGTGCTTTGAGAAATTGCCTCTCAAGTACATGACCCTCGCCATCATAATAACCTCCCTCTCCATTGTTATTAAAATAATATGCATAATGTGCCGTGCCATCATTTACAAATTTTGCCGCAAGGATTCTCCCATCTGGAGCATCTTTGCCATCACGCTTTCTTTTTTCATACACAAACACAAACTCATCACCAACTCTAATTTCTGTTGTAAAGTCGATGCTAAACGCAAAAATATCACCCACCTCCAAAACCGTTGCCTCTGACAATCCTGCATCCATCGCATCCACATAAAAAAAGTTTTCGATCTTTCCTTGTGCAATTTCTTGGGTAACCTCATATTCAATTTGCTCTTCATGAACATCAAAGTCATCACCACTACGCTCCACAACGATTTTTTTTTCTGTATTACAATCATACTCCATACGACTCGCTCTCTCATCATCATCGTCAAAATAAAACCGCAAATTTTGTCCAATTTTCAAATGTGTCAAATCAAATACATCTTCTGAAGCCTCAATTATTGCAGCAGTATCATTTGCATCAAAACTACCATTATCACTGAAAATAGTTGCTGGAATATCTCCCTCAGTTACCGTGCACGTTGCGATGTTTTCTTCTGCCAATTGTTGTTGCTCATTATTTTGATTTGCTTCATCTTGTTGTGACTCTGGTTCAATAATAACATTTTCATTCTTATCTTGTTTATTATTTTTCCATAAAATTATTGCACCAACAATAACAATGAAAATAAGAACATACTTCAATTTCTTTTTCCATCGAAATCGTTTTCCAGGTGTTCTATAATGATATTTGTGTTGAAATTCTTGTTTGTACTTCATAGTATCGTATTACGCATCTCTTTATTATAAACTTTCACATACAACAAAGTATTATAGCACACTAACAATAACTTTTGCATAATAAAAAAATAAATGATTAATCACTGATTAATCATTTATTTCTCTTTTTCACAATAACAAATTGTACTTTAATGCAATGGAACAAATGTAAGTGCATATCCTATGCGACCTGCGCGACCTGCTCTACCAATTCTGTGTACATAATCATCATAACTTTGTGGTGTTGAATAGTTTATGACATGCGTAATGTCTGGCACATCAATACCACGCGCCGCAACATCTGTTGCCACAAGAATTGTGACTTGATTTGCTTTAAACCGTGCAAGAGCTTTTTCACGTTGTCGTTGTGATTTATTTCCATGAATTGCATCGGACATAAAGCCACGTTTATTCAAATCCCTACTTAATCGATCAACGCCTCTTTTTGTTGCATCAAAAATAAGTACTTTATTTTTTTTATTACTTATTAACAACTCATGCAATTTTTCAATCTTATCACTATTATTTTTATATTTGACAATATTTTGTTCAACACTATCGCACGTGTCGCCAGTCTTTACAGAAATCATTACTGGATTATTTGAAAATTCATTTATTAACTCACGCACCTTTGGGTCCATTGTTGCTGAAAAGAAAAATGATTGTCGTTTACGCGAAAGCTTTCCCAAAATACTACGCATATCTTTGACAAATCCCATATCAAGCATACGATCAACTTCATCTAATACCACAGTATCAAATCCACGCAAATCCAAACTTTTTCGCTTAATATGATCTTGAATACGCCCAGGCGTACCAATAATAATTCGTGGTTTTCGTTTCAGATCTTTTAATTGTAAATGCATTGAAGAACCTCCAATAAGTAGAGCATGATACAAACTGCCACCCTTAGTAAGATCTTTGAATTCTTCAAGAATTTGCTGTGCTAATTCTCGTGTTGGCGCCATAATGATAACATGCGATTTGCGATTTATCATCAGCCTATTGAGAACTGGTAGTGCAAAAGCGATTGTTTTACCAGTTCCTGTATTCGCAATACCAATAACATCATTTCCCTTGAGTCCTTGTGGAATTGCCTTGTCTTGAATCGGTGATGGTGCTGTAAATTTCTTGCGTGCGATATTTTTTTTCAAAAGCAAAACAACATTAAAATCACCAAAAGTATTTTCAGATTTATATTCTTGTTGTTCTGAGACAACTGCCTCCTTTACAAATTTGGATGGGTGAATCGTTTCTTTCCCTGATTTATTTCTCCTCGCTCGACGTCTTCCGCCCGTAGTTCGCTTTGCATTAAATTTGCGTCCGCTCTGATGTGAACGACGCTTTTTCGTATAAGTCATTATATATGAATCTTACTATTAAATTATATTCTCTCCTTGTTCACGGATGAACATCGAGACAATACACTTTACTCGGATTCATCAATTCACAAGTGATAACTATATCATGTATCCCATTATATGTCAATCATTCCAATAATTCACACAAATTATAACTTGAAGTATGCTGTACATATATAGTATAATAAATACACACTTAATCAGATTACAAAAAAATAATGCCATTTGAAAATACTACACAATCTGAACTATCACCCAATTCTCCCTCGTCTCATGATGATCTGACAAAAAAGGCACTGGAAATGGAGATGAAAAATACAGAAATTGAAAATACACCGCAAGGACAACCACGAAATGAGAAAATTCTCAAATTAGATGCCCTCAATGAAGATCTACATCAATTAGAGAGTTTAACTGGTCTCCCTGAAAAAGATATCATGGAAACATACAAAGAATTAACAACAGAGCTAGCAATAAAAAGCATCGACCAATTACTCGAGGAGCTGGACAAATCCATGAGCCAAGAAGAAGGTAACTCACTAAAACAAGACCTCAATAATGGCAATTTTGAAAAGTTTTTAACTGCAATAAAAACTATTATTCCAAAACAACTTCTCCTCGCAGCTGCATGTTCTCTCATGATCACAACATCAGCGTGGGCAGCTGACACAACATCCTCACAAATAGAAGAAACAACTGCCACAGATTACCAAATGGCACAAAAAATCACGTCAGAAATCAACGACTCCCTCACAAATGAAAACACTGAAATAACTGACATGGAATCAATAGCTAAAACAAAACAACTGCTCAACGAAGCAAATCAAAAAGCACTCAAAGTGATTGAAGATATTGACGGGCCATCCGCATTGTCTCTTGTGCCAAGCTTCTTCAAAAAAGCTGGCATTAAACAAATGGCACAAAAAGGAGTGATAGACGAACTCGCAGACAATAGCCAGGCAATGATTGAATATTTAAAAGACACAACAAAAAAACCTCCCTCATTAGATAATGAAGCTCTTGAATTATTTAATATTTATAGCATCTTAATTGCAAAAGTTGATAAATTTAAAAACGAAAAAGCATCGACGCAAGTCAGAGAAAATATAGAAACTAAATTACGACTCATCGAAACTAAAGACTATACCGCAATCAAAAAAGGAATGTCCTAACATTGTACAGATTTTTTGCAAAATACAAAGACATGTTTTGT
>JAOZUJ010000087.1:655-3809 GCA_029938745.1 Candidatus Moraniibacteriota bacterium | reverse complement strand
GCTTGCCATCCTGGTGGACGCATTGATTGACCTTGTTCTTCTTGTGTGCCTGCATGCTTATCATTTTCTTCTTGTGAATTTTGTGCATCTTTTTTCATTTCTTCTGTTATTTTTATTGGTTTTTTGTGCATTTCATATGAGTTACCATTCATATATTTATTATAAATTATTTATTTGCTAAAAATTGTGGAATAATGCCTGTATTTATATTCACCTCACGAAACTGATCACGATCAACTACATGTGACAACAGTGATATTTGCTCTAATTTGTTCACTTGTTTTTTTGCATGTGCATATTGACACTTCTTACCCTCAGCTTCTTTTGCTTTTGCTTGTTGTGCAATAAACGGATCTACTTTTTTTGCTACATATCCACCACTCCGTCCAACTACTTGCACAGTGTTATTTGATGCATCAAAAATTAATGTATTTGCTTCACCGGGACGCGCGACAATTGTAATTGATGCAACAAGTTTATCTTTATCACGAATTTTTGTTTTTTTATCAAACTTATGTTTCATGCAATCTTTGCATTTATAAAAATTGATAAGATATGTGCCACTTTTTGCATCATCAAAGGTTGCGTGTTTCCCAAACTCCACTTCAACATATTGACCATCTCGAAACATCATTGCCTTGTATTTGTCCGTGTGACTTGTACCTTTCACTGTATAACTGATTGTTGTACCACCATGCGCTCGTACCCATTCTGGTGAGCGATATCCCTCACCCCACCATGCATCAGCAGAGACATCCTTAATAGTAACACCAAAAAATGACATTACAAAGAACAAAATTCCTATGTTATATATTATAATTTTTTTCATTATTTTTCTTCTTTATTTTCATAACCACCACTAATGCCCTTATCCCACAATTTTAACATAGGATCGGCAAAATTTGGCTTTGCTCCTTCATCTAATGGCATATTTTTATTCACATAATGCAAAATACTATGTCCACCAAAACTAGAACGATATTTTTTTTCTAGTTTTTTTGGATCCATTTTTCGTGCTTTTTCTGCTGAGATCTTCTTACCGCTATTTTTATTATAGTATTGCGTCTCTCCACCACCATCACTCACACCGTCTGGTCGTTTTCCTGTTACCATAAGATTAGCCGATGATACTTTTTGATATGGTTCAAACTGTGTATCTGGCAATGATTCTAATTCTCGTGAAATAAAAGTGTTCCATAGAGGCGCTGCCACTTTTGATCCAATGCTCCCAGCTCGCATAAGTGTACTATCATTATTACCTACCCACACACCAACTGCAAGCTCAGGTGTATATCCAAGTGTAAGTGCATCACGATAATCCTGTGTAGTTCCCGTTTTTGCTGCTACATTTTTACCTGGTATATATACTGGTGCATTCGAACCAAAAACATATGCTCGCGCTTTATTATCTGACAAAATATTGTTCATCTTTCGTGCAATTTGTTCACCGATGACACGCTCTGATTCAGGTGGCCCACCGATCTCTTTCCCAGTTGCATCAATTACCTTGTTGACCCCGTGCACGGGTGCACGCACACCATCATTTGCAAATACAGCAAATGCGCCGACATGTTCAAGCATCTTTACTTCACCTCCACCAAGCACAAGTGACAATCCGAAGCGTTGCCGATCTGTCAAAGTCGTAAATCCAAGTGTCTCGGCAAAATCAATTGCATTATCAATACCCGTGAGATACAACATCTTTACAGCTGGCACATTCAAAGAACCTTGAATTGCCTTTCGTACAGAGACAAGCCCATTATGTTTTCCGTCAAAATTTTGTGGTTTATATTCCTTGCCACTGCCAGATTTACCAAAACTTGTTGGCACGTCATAAAGCAGTGTCTCTGGTTGATACCCCTTATCAAATCCCGCTGCATAAACAATAGGCTTAAATGATGAGCCTGGCTGTCGCAACCGCAGTGCAACATTTACCTCACCGTCATTTTCTTTGTCAAAATAATCTACGCTTCCTACCATCGCAAGCACATCACCTGTTTTTGGTTGCACTGCAACAAGCGCAGCATTTGATGCACCAAATGACGGCAATTTCTTTGCATATGCAGATACATCTTCTTCTGCACGTTTTTGCATTTCATAATCAAGTGTCGTGTAAATTTTCAGTCCACCACGACGCAGAACATCATCCCCATACATCTCCTCTAATTGCTCTCGTACATAAAATACAAAATGTGGCGCATCGATTTCCTCACGAAATTCAATCAGTTTTTCTAACGTGTCTGTTGCAAGTGCATTTTGTATTTCTTGTGCATCGTAAAGACCCAATTCGCCCAATCGCTCAATAATACTTTGTTGCCGTAATTTTAATTTTTCTACATTATTTCCATAGGGAGAATAATATGTTGTTGCTTTTGGTAATGATGCAAGCATTGCGGCCTCATCAATTGTGAGATCTTTTGCTTCTTTACCAAAATACACTTCTGCTGCAGCGTCTGCACCATATGCATTGGAGCCATACGGGACTTCATTGAGATAAAAATCCAATATCTCATCTTTTGTATAATGACGTTCCATCTTAATTGCCAGCACCATTTCTGTAAATTTTCGTTTTATCGTTTTTTCACGTGACAGAAATGTATTACGCACCAATTGTTGTGTAATTGTACTACCGCCTTGTGCGGCACCTCCTGCTGCAAAGTTCTTTTTTGCAGCACGTGCAATGCCGAATGGGTCAATGCCTTTGTGATTGTAAAAATTATCGTCCTCTGCGGCGATTGTTGCCCATCGCAATGTGTCTGGTATTTCATCATGATCAATTACTTTACGATTTTCTTCACCGTGCATTTTATATAATTCATGTTCACCTGTTTTATCATAAATCGTTGACGTTTCCACAATCGATCGATGTAATAATGCCGCTGGTGATACCGTTGTATAATAGACATACAAAAAGATCACGAACAATGCAAGTATCACGATCAATCCTAGATCAAAAATACTTTTTGTAACCGTACCAAAAACAGCTTTAATATAATATATCACGCCTTTTTTTTGACTCTCATCAGCCTCTTCTTTCTTTTCAGCCTTTTTCTTCTTTTTTTTACCTTTCTTTTTCTTGCTCATGCTTCATTTGTATTTAACAATGTTTTATAAATAATGTCCAATTTTTCTCCAATATATTTCAAATCAAATT
>JAOZUJ010000087.1:0-645 GCA_029938745.1 Candidatus Moraniibacteriota bacterium | reverse complement strand
TCTCAAATGCATTCTGTGCATACAGCTGTAGTAATGGTCGATTATCATAAAAATTTTCGATTGCATCTTGGATAGATTGTTTATCAACTTGTTTCAAAAATTGTGCACTATCATTTGATAAATATTTATGATTTGTTGATCGATCTACGCAAATAATACCAACGTTTGCTGCCATATATTGTAATATCTTCCCACTTGCTTGCTTTACCGTTGCATCTTTTGGATCTATTGCAACATCAGATAAACTATTCACTTCTGGTAACTCAAAATAATTAAGGATTAAAAATCATTTATTATTCCATTTCCATAAAATAAAAACTAAACGCATAGAACATAAAAGCCTGACTCCATCGCATATAAGGTATTTTAGAAGAAAATCCTTTTTTGATCTGGTAATAGAAATAACCTTTATTATCCTGCATATTTTCTGTGGTCCATTTTAAAACTTTATCCACTAATAGTCTATGATTATCCATTTCTCCCAATACTGAAAGTGTTACTGGTAGTTGCCCGGGACAATGAATATCTATTGGATAAGTTTTATTGTTATAATATTTTGGAGTACCATCTTCTAAAAAGAAATTATTAATATAATATTCAAAACCTTTTTGAATATTCTTTTGAAAACATGTATCTCCTGTATAC
>JAOZUJ010000086.1 GCA_029938745.1 Candidatus Moraniibacteriota bacterium | reverse complement strand
CGCCAATTACGTCCAAAGAATATGTATATTAGTAATCCTATCACAGGCAGTAGGATAAAGACCATAATCCATGAAAAAGTTGATTGTGCATCACGATTTTCCATGATGATAAAGATAATAACACTAAATAAATAAATATAAAATGCAATATATAGAAGTAAAGTTGCGTCTATTAAAAGAGTGTTTAACATAAATATAATTAAAATATGAATAATACTAAAAGTGTACAACAAATAATGTGAATTGTCACTTCTATACTATAATTGTGTAATACAAAAAAACGACAGATACGGTTACTGTCGTTTTTTTTAGTATATATAACATTTTTTGTACTAAAATTTGTCACGGTTGCCATAAGCACCTCCGCCATATGATGAGATGTCAGCGATGAGCATAAGGCCAAGCCAAAACCAGTCCCAACCTGTTATGCCACCAGATGCAACAAATATGTACATAAGAGTCGTCCATGGTAGGAATAAAAAGCCGAGTATTGGCCAAATGATTACGTCAAAGGCTGCATTAAAAGTTGCAGTATGGAAAAGCCATACATAGGCTACTCCAAGACGCGGTCCGAGAAATAAAAGTACCGTAAGTAAACAACACATAATATTTTTTTAACTAATTACAATTATATAATAACATATGCTCTGTATAATAACAAATATACGCTGTACAAATAATTAATTAAATTTGTCATTAATCATAAAATGTTGTATAAATAATATATAACATAAAATAAAAATAATTTCATTAAAAATGAAACAAAATAAAAATGTAACGTATTGGATCTTTGTAAGCGTTAGGGTGTTTTCCATTATACTTATGGCAGTCACGATATATACAGGCAATTGGTTGGGTTTTTTTAATGCAGGAATTACATTGTTTGTGACATTTTTGCCAAATATATTGGAAAAAAGATGGAATATTTCATATCCAAATGAGATTTGGATTGTTACTTTACTTTTTGTGATGGCGGCACTCATCTTTGGGGAGATATTTGATTTTTATTACAAATTTGCAGCATGGGACACAATATTACATACTTTGAGTGGATTTGTCATCGCAATGGTTGCGTTTATTGTTGTAAAACAATTAAATGAAGATGTGGACATTCGTGTGACGCTTAATCCATTTTTTACTGCATTGTTTGCCGTTTGTTTTTCTATGGCAATTGCTGTTGTGTGGGAAATATTTGAATATGTAATAGATATGTGGTTTGGTACAAATATGCAAAAGTCTGGCCTTGTAGATACGATGGAGGATCTCATTGTAGCAACCATTGGTGCACTGATTGTGGGAGTGTTAGGATATCTATATTTAAAGCACGGTAATGACAATATGGTAGGACGAATGATCGAAAAACAAGAAAAGATGACTATAAAATAGCAAGTACTTAAAAAACAGCCAGCAAATGCTGGCTGTTTTTATTATTTGAGATTATTATATTGCCCACCGTATAAATGGGAAGAGTAGACGAAATATTGGCATTTTAATTTTATCTAAAAAAGTTATTCCTCCAGCAGTCACATCTTCACGGGGGATTGCATCGCCATTTTCATCGAGCTGTAAGGAATTATCAAAAAATACTTGATTTGCTTTTTGAATTTCTTTTGTGAAATTTTCATCATCAATTATAAAAAGCATTTCTGTGTTGAGGTTTTGACTACGAGGATCATAATTAAATGTACTTGAAATAACAATGTGATTATCAATTACATATGTTTTGTGATGCATACTGTGAAATCCTTGCCATGTCCAGTAATTAAGTCCAAGATTGTTAAAGTCTTTGTGATCAATGTCAGTGCCCGCCATGCCAAAAGCATTTGCGCCAGAGTACATAGAATTAGTTAGAACAGTTTGTTCAACGCCATTTTTTTGTGCAATTTGTGCAGTTTCTAAAAAAGTAGCCGTTTTAACGATGTAGGGAGTAAAGTAGAGAATGGATTCTTTGGCATTGCGCAAAGCTGTTGCTAGAGCAAGTGATGTGCCATTGTTATATTTTTTAGGCTTGTCAGTAGGATCATGTGCAAATTGTATTGAATTTACAGGCTGTGTTTTTTCTGCCCAATTTGTTCCCGTGTTAAATTGTTCAGGGTGTTCTTGTTTATATTGATTTAAAAAGTTTTGTAAATCCATTTTTGTTTGAGGTATGTTTTTTGAAAGTTTCCATTTGTCATAAATACATGTGAAAAAATCATTATATAAAAAACGTGGTGTTCCTTTGCATGGTTTTGTTATATGATTTTCTGTTGGTGTAAGAGATACATGTTTATTGGCCCAAAAATCATTAAAGTAACTTTTTACTTGTAGTGGGATGTTATCAGAATTTGTATCACCAACAAATAAGATGTCTCTATCAAGAGTTTGTTGTTTTTCAGGAGGTGTCATGTCAAAATATTTATCTGCAATATTACGACCACCGCTAATTAAATATTTATCATCTACAAGTAATACTTTGTCGTGAAGTGCTTTGAGCCAGTGAGATGGCTTATACCATTTTTCCAAAGTATTGTGAAATCGTAGTTCTATATTTGGATGTTGTATTAATGCACCAATTGTTTCATCTGGAATAGTAGAATGTGTTAGACCACTTATTAAAATACGCACTTTTACACCACGATTAGCAGCTTCATAAAGTGAACCTATAAAAACTTTTCCAGCAGTGTCTGGTTCGATTGCATAATATTCAACTTCGATAGATTCTTCTGCCTGTTCGATGAGGTCGATTCGAGCTTGCCATGCTTCGTGAGGATCTTCAAGTAGCTTTACTGAATCTGCAGAAACTATTGTCGGAGAAAAAATAATTGCTAGTAATAGAAAACTGAATATTATATAATAATTTGTTATTTTTTTGTACATAAATAAATGTGAATGATTTAATAAGTATATTATAGCATAATATAATTTACATATTTTGTACATCGTTATATAATGAAGATATTAAATTATTAATGAATTGAGGTATGAATAAAAAATTGATTATTTCTGCAGTCGCATCAATTGCGTTTTTGGCAGGATGTGGATGTAGTTCAGTAGAACAAGAGGTTGTACCAGTAGAACCAGAGACACCATCAGTCGGCGAAGATGTGAATGAAAGTGTTGTGCCAGAAGGATGTGTATCGTGGTTTGATGGATGTAATATGTGTGGTGTGGGAGCAGATCCAACTGGTCCAATGGCATGTACGATGATGGCATGTGCCCAGATGCAAGAACCATATTGTGATAAGTATGAGGATGGCAGTAGTGATGCACCAGTTGGAGTAGTGTCAGTATCTACTGAAGTTGAGCAGGGTATCAAAAATGCAACGTACAGAATTGAAGGTGAGAAAGTTACTTTGGCAGATGGTTTGTCAGAAGTTGAGGCTGCACCAGGATCTGCAACAAAAATTACAACACAGACAACAGATTTTATGGCAGAGGGTGATTTGCAACAGGGGACAGGTGCAACGCTTGACGGTGCTGTAGTACTTACTCAATATCCAGGAGGAAGTGGTACATTTTATTATGTAGGCGCAACACTTTTGCAACCTGATGGCACGTATATTGCAGTTGAAAATACATATTTACTAGGAGACCGCATAATCATTAAAGAATTAAAGATCGATGGTCGCATGATACATGTAACATATCTTGATAGAAATGAAGAAGCTTCTATGGCAGATATACCAACTGTAGAAATTACAAAACAATACGCAACAAAAGGTAGCACACTTATGGATGTAACACCTGTAGACACAGTAGTTCAAGAGTCTATAACACAAGAACAAATGGTAGGAAATGACAAAGATGAACATGGATGTATTGGATCTGCGGGATATGAATGGAGTGAATCAGAACAAAAGTGTG
>JAOZUJ010000194.1 GCA_029938745.1 Candidatus Moraniibacteriota bacterium | reverse complement strand
CTGCTCCTGTTAATGTGTCACATGTGAGATAAACTGAACCACCTGAGCCACCACCAGAGTCAGTGCTATTATTTACATCTACAGCATTCGTTGAAATATCTCCATCAATGTTGAGTGTACCACTCACATCAAGTTTTATTGCGCCACCACCTGTAGTGCCAACATATACACCATCTGGACCTCCGCCTGAACCAAGTGTAATTGGTGCTGTTACGCTACCGTATGCACTACCACCAGCACTTCCAACATCCTGTGTTGCTCCACCAATTCCTCCGTGACCAGCACCTGAGCCATAATTACCTTCATCACTTCCTGCTCCTGGTCCATTCTCAGATGTATATCCTTTTCCATTTGCATTGATCTCTCCACCTGTTTGGATGTCGAGGTTTGTTGCTGTTATGTTCAGTGTAGTGTCTTGTGTTGTTGTGTTTCCCTCATGCGTTAGTACACCACCATCTTTAATTGTAAGACTGGTGAGTGTTTGTGCTGTTGTTGTATCTAAATCTTGAAATTCAAAAGTTGCATCTGCATCAATTGTCATGTTTGTCAGTGGGAGCGTTCCATTTTCATAGAAGTGAATATTGGAAAATGTAAGTGTTGTTGGTACACCACTGATCGTTCCGTTATTTGTGAGTCCAAGTAAATCACTAATCGTACTATTTGGGATTGAGAGTGTTCCGTCGTTTTCGATTATACCTGTTGGTGTTGTATTGTTTCCTGCGAGATTATTTGCGATTGTTACTGTTCCATCAGATGGTATTGTATATTTGCCATACCCTCTTACAGTTACGTTGTCATATGTTTGACTTGTACCTGCTGCGTGTGGTGTCTGGGCACCGATGATTTCTTCATTATCAATTAATAGATCTCCATTTGTTGCTGCATCTGCTTTTGTGAAAACTGTACCAGACCCACCTTTATTGCCATAGAAAGTAGTTGTACGTGTTTCTGTGGAAATTGTTGATGTGTCTGTGTCATAGTACATTGCGATTCTCCCACCAGCGCCAGCTCCCGCATTAGCCTCTTGTGCTCTCCCACCATTCGCTGCTACAGTTCCTGCTCCTGTTAATGTGTCACATGTGAGATA
>JAOZUJ010000193.1 GCA_029938745.1 Candidatus Moraniibacteriota bacterium | reverse complement strand
AACATGTTTTGGATTATGATGATGTTGTCAATAAACAACGTGAGGTTATTTATGAAAAACGACGCGCAGCATTGGAACGTGATGAAGTAAAAAGTGAAATTCTTGATCTATTACATGAAGAAATCGAAGAAACTGTCAGCGTGCATTCTGTCGGAGAGAGACATAGTTGGGCAGTAAAGAACATTATAAAAGATGTCCAAGCAATTTTTCCACTAACGAATGAATCAGAAAAGAAAATTGAAGAACTTGTTTCAGATAACAGCAAAGATGATCGTGAAACAATTTCGCATGTGATCGAATATATTTTTGCACAGGCAAAAGTAGCATATAGCGCAAAGGAACAAGAAAATGGTGATGAGGCAATGCGTGCAATTGAAAAATCAATTCTTTTGCGTACAGTTGATCAACATTGGATGAATCATTTGGATGCGATCGATCATTTGCGACAGGGAATTGGACTTCGTGGTTATGGTCAGCAAGATCCACTCATTGAATACAAAAAAGAAGCATTCGATATGTTCTCGCAATTGGTAGCAAATATCCGCAATACGGTGTTGCATACAATTTTTCGTGCAACGGTTGTAAAACCAGAAGATAGTATGGTTAGCCGTGTTTCGCAAAATATGAAGTTGTCTGGGGCCCAGAGTAATCCAGAGCAATTTGCACAAGCAGCACAAAAAGAAGAAAAAGAAATGATGGAAAATATGCCAAAATTTGAAAAACCCATTACAAATGAAAAAACTGTTGGTCGCAATGATCCATGTCCATGTGGAAGCGGCAAAAAATATAAAAAATGTTGTGGTAAATAATTTTATTTTGTTCTTTATTTAATTTGACATCTGCAAAAGCAGAGGAGGTAAAAACAATGGAGGTGCAGGTATTCATTCGATGTCATCAATGCAAAAAGTTAAAGGGTTGTGACAAGGGCATTGATGGTGTTTTGAGTTGCTTGGAACGAGGTTGTTCAGACGAACAAAGGCATGATTGTGAGATAAAAATGCGCACATTGATTGACGATGGAAAAGACGGTCAATTTGCCGCAAAGTGTGCAATATGTTCGTACAAATTTAGAAAGCAACTTTCATTTGCATCAGA